>JBGSKB010000377.1:0-4547 GCA_041741395.1 Melioribacteraceae bacterium | reverse complement strand
ATAATGAATTAAAATTTTATCTAAAAAAGTAAAAACCCTTTTTACATTTTTTACATTTTGTGTTTCATTCCATGAGTACTTAATTATGGATTTAATAATCGGAAATACAGAAACAATACTTTCAACTTCTTCTGCTTGCTTTTGTTTTCGCTTCATTAGAAATTTATTTACAAATTTTAATGCAACAGGTGAAATTAAATAATACCAAATTACTATAATCATTACCGATCTAAACAACATAATTATAATATTGAAAGCAATATTTTTATCAAAGTCTTTAACAAAATATGATAGAATAATTACAATTATTGAAAAAATAAAAATTCCAATATTAGAAGGTTTTTTCCACCATTTTTTTTTCTTCGTCTTGCTTTTTCTATTCAATAGGAAATCATTTAATTGATTATTTAATAAAATATTTTTTTCAACATTTATTGTTTGCAATCTTTGGGGAATATTTGATGCATAAAAACCAGCAAGTATTCCGCTGATCAAATGCACGCAGACATAAATTCCAACAATGATATAACTTATTTTTAGTTGAACAATATTAATTGAATTAGGTAATATTTGATCAATTACAAATTTGAAAAAAATATCAATTGATTCCCATAATGTCATTCCAAAAATAATTGTGAGAACAAAAATTTTTTGAAATGCTGAATACAATAATGATAGAATTCCTAAGAGAATTGGTGAAAGTTTATTAAATCCTTTGAAGAACAAAATATAACCTAACAAGGATTGAATAAAAACAGCGATGTATGCATTAAGTGGAGTGTACGGACTTACAATAAATTTTACAATTAATACTTTTATTGTTGATTCAAATATTTCTTTTCGTGAATTAGAAAAATATGCAATTAGTGAAATAAAAATAACTGCACTGCTTCCAATAAATAATCCGGTTAATGGAATTTTAAGAATATGTAAAATTCCGCCGAGCGCCGCTTCACTAAAAGCCCAAAGAGCAGTAACTTTATTCAAAATAATTTTATTTGAAATTTGGGTCTCTATTATTAAATCCAATTAAATGAATTCCAATATAGTTTGTTTTATGTAAAAATCGAACAGAAAACAAAAAGATATGAGAAAAAATAATTGAATAATTTTCTTATATAATGTAAAACATTTTTTTGTTTTTATAAAAAAGTTTATATTTTGAATAATATGTTCTGCTCGAATACAAATTATTCAATAATTTTTTCTTAGAATAAAATTTATTAATAAGTTATGGAGTTCCTATGGCAAAGATTGTTATAGTTGGAGCCGGATTTGCTGGGCATACTGCAGCACTTTATCTCGGTGATTCATTAGGAAAAAATCATAGTATCACGGTCGTGAACCGACAAAAATATTTTGCCTACATTCCATCTTGGGTTTGGGTTGGTATTGGTCACATGTCCCCAGAAAAAACAACTTTTCCACTCAAACCAGTTTATTCCAGACTAAATATAAATTTTATTCATGGAAAGGTAACTGAAGTTCATGCAGACAATCAATTTGTAATTGCTGAAGAAGATGGTTCGAATAATATTAAAAAGCTTGAATATGATTATTTAATAATTGCTACTGGTCCAAAACTAAATTTTGATGGAACAAAAGGATTAGGCCCAAATGGATTTACTTATTCTATTTGTACATTGGATCATGCGGTTGCATCAAGAGATAAATACCTTGAAATTGTTGAAAGAATGAAAAAAGGTGAAAAGCAAAAAATTGTTATTGGAACGGGTCATCCCGGAGCAACATGTCAAGGCGCAGCTTTAGAATATATTACAAATATTCATAAAGATTTAGTTAAAAAAGGAATTCGCGATCGAGCTGAAATGATATATTTTTCAAATGAAAGAGCTTTAGGAGATTTTGGAGTTCGGGGTATTCAAGCAAAATATAAAGGAGAAGTTGTTTCAAGTGAAGATTTTATAGGAGCAGTTTTCAAACAAAATGGATTTGATGTTCAAGTTCAGCGTGGAGCAAAAGAAATTAACGAAAAAAGTATTTATTGGGAAAATTTTGAAGGACAGTTTGGTGAAACAGATTATGATTTTGCAATGCTTGTTCCGCAATTTCTTGGTCAACCATTTAAATATGTTGGGAAAGATGGAGAAGATATTTCTGGTAAATTAACAAACCCAGCTGGATTTATTATGGTAGATGGAATTTATGGCTTAACTTGGGATGTTCTTTCTGAAAATCCGGATGCTTGGCCTGCTGTTTATCAAAATAAAAATTATAAAAATATTTTTGCCGGAGGTATTGCTTTTGCGCCTCCCGGACCAATTTCAAAACCGCATACTACTCCAAATGGAACATCAATTACAGCGGCTCCGCCAAGAACTGGAATGGTTTCTGGAATTATTGGAAGAGTTATTGCCAAAAATATAATTGATTTAATTAAACGCGGAAGAATGACTCACTATGAGCGAATGAGTGATATGGCTGCTGCATGTATTGCTTCAATGGGAGATTCATTGTGGGATGGCTCTGCCGCGACAATAATGATGTACCCAGTAGTTCCAGATGTAAGAAAGTTCCCAAATGAATATGGTCGTGATATGTTTGTTACACATATGGAAATGGGACTTGCCGGCGCATGGATGAAAAGAATGATTCATACAACATTTATGCATAAATTAAGAGCAAGAATTGGTTGGAAAATTATTCCAGAATAGGAGAAAAATTAATGGAAATTACAAAACAAGATGAAAAATGGATGAATAATAAAATTATTCAGTTTTTTAGATTTATTGTTCTTAATCTAAAAATTTTAAAAGCTGTTGATAGAAGTAAAAGATCTTAAATTCATTTTTTAATAATCTTACTCTTAATCTTAATCTTGCTCTTAATCTAACTCAAAATACAAAAGAGCAAGATTAGGGATAGAATTAAAAGTAAGAAACTAAATTTCACAAATATTTTAAAGTAAGTTATATTTTCTCCTATTGTTACTATTCATTAAAATCAACTCTCAATTTTTAATCCGCAATTTTGATATATTTGAACTCAATTTTAGAAAGATCATTATTTTTATGAACAAACTTGCTCCAATTTTTATAATTAGTGCTGCGATGCTTTGGGGTTTTGATGGAATTGTACTTAGACCTGAATTATATTCCCTTCCAGTTGGTTTGGTGGTTTTTATAGAAAGTTCAATTACTGCAATTTACCTTTCGCCAATTCTATTTAAAAATTTTTCTATACTTCAAAAATTAGAAAAGAAAGACTGGATTGCATTCGGCGGTGTAGCATTATTTGGCGGAGCTATTGGCAGTCTTTGTATTACAAAAGCTTTATTCTATGTAAATTTTGTAAATCTATCGATCGTAATTTTAATTCAGAAATTACAACCACTATTTGCTCTTACACTTGCAGCTATTATATTGAAAGAAAAACTTCCGCATAAATTTTTTTATTGGGCAGCTTTAGCAATTTTTGGGACTTATATAATGACTTTCGGTTTTAAATTTCCGCAAATTGGTATTGATAATAAAAATCTTTTAGCAGCACTATATTCTGCATTTGCTGCTTTTAGTTTTGGGTTTTCTACAGTTTTAAGTAAACGTGCATTAAAAAATGTTAATTTTGAATTAGGGACTTATTTACGGTTTGCAATTTCTGCAATAATAATGCTCATTATAGTTTTAAGTTTTAATGAATTAAATCGGATTTCTTCTGTGTCAAATTCGCAGTGGCTTATATTTTTATTAATTGCATTTTCAACCGGTGGACCTGCAATATTTCTTTACTATTATGGATTAAAAAATATAACTGCTTCATCTTCAACTATTTTGGAATTGGCATTCCCGCTTACCGCTATTATTCTGGAATATATTTTACATGGAAATCTTTTGAGTTTTGTTCAGTGGATTGGAGTTGCAATATTAATTTATAGTATCACAAACGTAATTAAATTAAGCGGCGAAAGAAAAAATAATCAATAGAAATTAATTTTTTGGGTCAATAAATTCCTAACTATTCAAAATTTTACATCTTTAGAATTAATCAAAAGTAAAAATCCATTTCTTGATACTAACTAATTCATTTGATAATTTTATTGTGTTATTTAATTAAAATCGGAGAAGTATAATGCCAGAATTTGAAAAGCATTTGTACATGATAGTGTTTCCAATAAATGCATTAGTTGCATCCCAACTTGAACCGGAGAGATTTGGTGAACATTATACAATGGGAAGTGCAAAACATTTTAGCGGTAAAGTTATTTTTGCTGAGTTAGATATTAATTTTAGAAATGATTACTTTGAAATTGATAAATATTTAGCCCTAACTGTTCTAGATACTGATGGTTTACCGAAAAAAACTAAATTTATTTCTTCTTATAATGTTTTAGAACACGTTGAACTTTCGGCAATTAAGAAACTTTTTTTGTGCACAATTAATGGAAAAGTTCTGCCAATTGAACCATCTGAATATACTGCTTATAATCAACCTGGAATGATAAGAATTTACCAAGAAATTACTCCGCTTGAAACACTTGTAGCTTCAAATAAAGACCAAAGAGATTTTGGGAAATTTATTACAACCGG
>JBGSKB010000376.1:0-2167 GCA_041741395.1 Melioribacteraceae bacterium | reverse complement strand
CCTTTAATCAAATATTTACTTATTTCAAAAGTCTCATAAAGTATTCGAGTTGACATATTTGCAATTCTATCATTTTCAAAACTTTCCAATTGTCTTCTATCGTAATTTGTTTGATTTGGTGAAAGAACATGATCACCAACCTTTTTACCATTAATATATAATTCGTAATATCCCAATCCAGATATATAAATTCGAGCATTACTAATTTTATTAACTATACTAAATTTTTTACGCAGATAAATAGCTGGATTTTTTTGACCAACAACTACAGGTTGAAGATTTTCTCGACCAATCCAATTTGATTGCCAATCTTTTGATTCTATCAAGCCCATTTCCCAAGTTGCTATTTCACTCCATGAAGAAATAATTTTTCGCTGATCCCAAATTCTAACTTTCCAAAAAACTTTTTGGCGAGATTCTAATTTTTTTCCAGAGTACTTAATATGTATTGATTTATTCGAGTTAACTTTTTTTGAATCCCAAATATCTCCAACATCATTTTTTATACTTTGTAAATTACTGGAAGCCAATATTTGATAAGCTTCTTGGTCAATATTATTCTTACTTGATTTTATTTCCCAACTTAATCTCGGAGTTTTAACATCTATTGCTAATGGATTTGATAAATATTCACATTTTAGATTTGCAACAAATATTTTATCATAAATATTTGTACATGAATATTGAATTAAAAATAAAATCCATAAAACATTTTTATATTTGTTTAAAATTGTTTCCATATCATTTTAATTGAGATTAAGATATTTGATTACAGCATCATCACCAATAAGCGCATTTTTTGGTCTAGGATTTTCATCATTAAAAACTTTTAACTGTTCTTGAGATAAAATTTTTACAAAATCTTCATTAATTGAATTATTGAATTGAATTTCACCTACATTCAATTTAAGATGATATGCCAAAAAAATATAAGCTGCTGCACGTTTAGAATATCCATAATCATGTTTCTCTGCAGGAAAGTGTACATTTTCAACTTTATGTTCGACACGATAAAGCGAATAAACTTTTTGAATATAAGGATATTCAATTCTTGGAGTGTTTCTTGTCCAGTCCATTCCATCAGAAATTAACATCAATGGACGCGGCGCACACAGTGCTGCGATCTCAACATTATTTGTTTGATGACTTTTGCTTTTATGAATTGGCATTCCGCTTTCACAAATACATCCACCAAAAAAATGTGCTGAAACTTGAACAACCGGAACTGATACTTTTATTCTTTTATCAATGGCAGTTAATATAAAAGTTTGAGTTCCACCTCCGGATTCACCGGTCATGCCTATTCTGTTTGAATCAACATCAGGTCTTGATAATAAATATTCCAATACTCTTCTGCTATTAAAAGTTTGAATTGCTAATGCAATGGGAATTTCATGATTTATTTGAGTTGACTCTCCATATCCAATCATATCATAAGCAAATACAATGGCTCCCATTTTTGCCAATACAGCTGATCGGTATTGAACATCTTCTTTAAATCTTTTATTTTCAGTATGCCCGTGAGTACAAAGCACTGCGGGATTTTTCTCTTTTAATTTAATTGGCTTATATAAGTTACCAGTAATATAAAATCCTGGAAAACTTTCAATTGCGATATTTTCAACAATATAGCCATCCATTACTTTTGCATCTTTAATAATTGGATTAAAATTTTCAGAAATTTTTGTCATCTTATCTAATTTCATTCCACTGATTATATTTTTTCTAATTATATCTGCACGTTTTTCCCAAGATATTAAATCATTCCATTGAGTTGCAAATTCTTTCATTTTAATATTTGCTTCATCTTCCGACCAATATTTTCCGACACATAACATATCTTTTTGCGAATGCATTATTGATGAAATAAAAAATAATGTAATTAGTAATTTAGATTTCATAAAGTGATCCTAAATGAATTTGTATAACTTTTATTGTAAATTGTTAATCTATAAGTTTGTGATATCTTGCCAAATAATATGGCAATAGATAAATAGTTCCTTCATTTTCTGTATAACCATTTCCTTCGTTTGAATCAATTACAAAGCCGTCTCTATCCAATCTAACATGACATCTTTCATCTATCGGTAATGCTTTGCTATCAACTATACTCCAACCAACTTTTAGATTATGTTCTTTTGCATATTCAAAAACATTTTCTGTTCTA
>JBGSKB010000375.1:0-3514 GCA_041741395.1 Melioribacteraceae bacterium | reverse complement strand
ACACCACCTCCGGCAACAATTCCTTCTTCAACAGCAGCTCTTGTTGCATGCAATGCATCTTCAACTCTAGCTTTCTTTTCTTTCATTTCAACTTCTGTTGCAGCACCTATTTTTAATACAGCAACACCACCAGAAAGTTTTGCTAATCTTTCTTGTAATTTTTCTCTATCATAATCTGAAGTTGTATTTTCAATCTGAGCTTTAATTTCATTAACTCGTTTCTTAATTTCGTCACCTTCTCCAGCACCTTCAACAATTGTAGTATTGTCTTTATCAATTACAACTTTTTTAGCAGTTCCTAAAAATTCTACAGTTGCATTTTCTAATTTATATCCTCTTTCTTCAGAAATAACTGTTCCGCCAGTTAACACTGCAATATCCTCTAACATTGCTTTTCTTCTATCACCAAATCCTGGAGCTTTTACTGCTGCAACTCTTAAAGTTCCTCTTAATTTATTTACAACTAAAGTAGCTAAAGCTTCGCCTTCTAAATCTTCAGAAATGATTAAAAGTGGTCTTCCAGCTTGTGCAACTTTTTCCAAAATTGGAAGAAGATCTTTCATTGAAGATATTTTTTTATCATGAATAAGAATTTGCGGGCTTTCTAAAACAGCTTCCATTGTTTCTGAATCTGTAACAAAATACGGTGATAAATATCCACGATCAAATTGCATACCTTCCACAATATCTAAACCGGTATCAGTTCCTTTTGCTTCTTCAACAGTTATAACACCATCTTTTCCAACTTTTTCCATAGCATCAGAAATTAATTCTCCAATTGCTTTGTCATTGTTTGCTGATATTGAACCAACTTGGGCAATTTCATCTTTTCCGCCAACTTCTTTAGAAATTGATCTTAAATATTCAACAACTTTAGCTACTGCAATATCAATTCCTCTTTTTAAATCCATTGGATTTGCACCGGCAGTAACATTTTTAAGACCTTCTCTAAAAATTGCTTGAGCTAAAACTGTTGCAGTTGTTGTTCCATCACCGGCAACATCACTTGTTTTAGAGGCAACTTCTTTAACCATTTGAGCGCCCATATTTTCAGTCGCATCTTCCAATTCGATTTCTTTGGCAACTGTAACACCATCTTTGGTAATTGTTGGAGCGCCAAATTTTTTGTCAATTACTACATTTCTTCCTTTAGGACCTAAAGTAACTTTTACAGCGTTTGCAAGTTTATCAACGCCAACTTTTAGTCCAGCACGAGCTTCTGTGCCGTATTCAACTATTTTTGCAGCCATGATTTCCTCTTTTTTGATTGTTAAAAATTAAATTTATGACAAAACCCCAAAAATGTCACTTTCGCGCATAATTAAATATTGTTCATCTTCAATATTTATTTCTGTTCCGGAATATTTTCCGTATAAAATTTTATCTCCAACTTTTACATTCATGGAAATTGTATTTCCATCGTCTTTAATTCTACCGGGTCCAATAGCTACAATTGTTCCTTCAACTGGTTTTTCTTTTGCAGTATCTGGTAGAATTATTCCGCCTTTAGTTTTTTCAACGGCATTACTTGGTTTTACAATTACTCTGTCTTCCAGAGGTTTAATTTTGAACTCTTTCATTTTTTTTCTCCTTTTGAAATTAGCACTCATTAAAGACGAGTGCTAATATAAAAATAACGAAAAAATTTGTCAAGATTTCATTTATTTTAAAACTATTTGATGCAAATTATTTTGAATGGTTTTAAAGAGATTTTTATTCTTAAAGTAACTTTTTTGCTAACTCAAATACTTCATCCGCATGGGTTTCAACATTTACATCACGAATAATATTTGCAAAATTTCCATTTTTATCAATTATAAAAGTAATTCTACTCGCTTTACCAAGATTATTTAGAACTCCGTAACTTGATGTTACAGTCTTTGTTTCATCGGAAAGTAATGGAAAGTTGAGATTGTGATCTTTAATAAAATTTTGAATATCTTCTTTAGAATCAACTGAAATTCCGAAAATTGCAATTCCATTTTCCTTAAATTTTGAATAATGATCTCTAATTCCACAAGCTTCTGTTGTGCAACCCGGAGTATTTGCTTTGGGATAAAAATAAATAACTACTGGGGATTTGCTTCTGAATTCAGAAAGTGTAAATGAATTTCCTTGTGAATCTTGAAGTGTAAAATCCGGAGCTTTATTCCCCACGGAAAGATTTTCTGCACTTCCTCCACAAGAAACAAAAATAATTATAAATAAAGAAAAAAATAATTTTTGCATTTTACGCCTTTCTAATTTAATTCAACCGAGCGATTGAAAATAAAATCTACATTTTTTACCATCTCATTTGTATTGAAAATACTTTTTATTTCTTTAGATGATAAATATTTTTTAAGTTCTTCAGATGAATTTAATTCATTTTCTAAATTCGAAGATTTATCTTGCCAAACTTTCATTGCTGATGTTTGAACCATTTTATAAGCATCTTCTCGAGTAGCGCCTTTTTCCACAAGTTTAAGAAGAACTTTTTGTGAAAATATTAAACCTCTTGTTTTATTCAGATTTTCAATTGCATTTTCCGGATAAATCAAAAGATTATCAATTAAATTGATCATAAGATTTAGCATGTAATCTAAAATTATTGTGCTATCCGGAACAATAATTCTTTCAACTGAAGAATGTGAAATATCTCTTTCATGCCAAAGTGAAACATTTTCTAAAGCTGCGGTTGCATTTCCTCTTAATAATCTTGCTAAACCGGTAATTCGTTCTGAAACAATTGGGTTACGTTTGTGAGGCATTGCGGAAGAACCTTTCTGACCTTTTGAAAAATATTCTTCTGCTTCTAAAACTTCGGTTCTTTGCAAATGTCTTATTTCAATTGAAATTTTTTCTAAAGTTGCACCAATTATTGCGAGCGTTGAAATATATTCCGCATGTCGATCCCGTTGAATTACTTGAGTTGAAACTGGAGCCGGTTTTAATCCCATTTTTGCACAAACA
This sequence comes from Melioribacteraceae bacterium, assembly GCA_041741395.1. Taxonomy (GTDB): domain Bacteria; phylum Bacteroidota; class Ignavibacteria; order Ignavibacteriales; family Melioribacteraceae. The sequence continues at coordinate 562 of JBGSKB010000375.1, read as the reverse complement.
TATTCTTCAACTTTTGGAGAAAGATGATCAAAAGTTCCAACTGCACCGGAAATTTGTCCCACACTAATTGTTTCAATTGCGGATTCTAATCTTTTAATATTCCTTTTTGTTTCTTCATACCAAAGCGCAAATTTTAATCCGAATGTTGTTGGCTCAGCATGAATTCCATGGCTTCTTCCAACGCAAACTGTTTTTTTGTGTTCAATTGCTCTTTTCTTAAGAACACTTTTTAATTTTAATAAATCATCTAATAAAATTTCTCCAGCAGCTTTCATTTGATAGGAAAGTGTTGTATCCAAAATATCTGATGAAGTCATTCCATAATGAATGTGACGTGATTCCGGACCAATATATTCAGCAACATTTGTCAAAAAAGCAATAACATCATGTTTTGTTTCTTCTTCAATTTCAAGAATTCTTTTTACATTAAAATTTGCTTTGGATTTTATTACTTGTAAATCATAATTAGGAATTTCTCCCATTTCAGTTCGTGCTTCGCAAGCTAAAATTTCAATTTTAAGCCAAGTGGAAAATTTAAATTGGTCTTCCCAAATTTTACCCA
>JBGSKB010000374.1:0-3802 GCA_041741395.1 Melioribacteraceae bacterium | reverse complement strand
AATGATTTTTAATATTAAGGAAAGAAAAAAAACTTATAAAATATGAGTTATTTATTAAGCAAAAAAAAACCCGCTACTCATTGCCGGAGTAACGGGTTCTTAAAATTGTTTTTATCTAATTTGTAGTACGTGTCCAGCCATATCTTGAGAAGTGAGGAATTTGTACTCCAACAACACTTAAAATCTTCCATTTATCATTAATATTCAAGCTGGTATATTTAAGTGATAGTTTTTCTCCATCTAAATAATTAAATACTAACTTTGCAGGATCTATAGTGCTAAAATCAACGCCTAAAAATGTAAGATCTAAAATAACAGGTTTATCAAATGTAAATGGTGTTGGATAAAGTTGAATTGAATAATTGTCAAAATCGAATATCATATCAAAATTTAAAGTTCCCTTAAAAGCGTTTTGTGGAATTGTTAATTTTGCATTCATTGAAATTAATTTACCGTCTTTAAGATAAGTTTCTGAAATAAATAAAACATCGCCTTTGTTTCCGTCGACTGTAAAATTCTTTGAAACAACAGAAAAAGTTTTTGCATCACTATCATAATTAAAAGCTAATTTTTGTGTACTGGTGCCTAAAATCGGTCGACTTTTATTAAGTGAGAAATCACTTGAATCATTAGTTGGTTCTAAAATACTATTTTCATCTTGACAGCCAACAACAAAGAAAAGCGATAAAAGTATTAGGATTGCTATTTTTTTCATTTTGTTATTCCTTTTTGATTTGATAAAATTTTCTTAACTGAAGTTACTTTCGGTACTTTAAGCTTTAACTTTAGTGATCTAAATCACACAAAAGTTTACATTGATTTGATGTTTTTTAATGATTTTTAAGGTTATTGCAGAATAAAAATAACTCAACAAAGTTTCAAACTAATTTATAAAGTGCAATATTTAGTATTATTATATCAATTTACCGGTTAAAATTCCGATAATTAAGAGGATATATATAACTTTTTTAAACTAAAGATTGACAAAGAAATATCAATATAATTCAAAACGAAATGCTTTTCGAAAGGTAATACTTATAGGTATATACTTTCTATTTAGTCATTTTATTAGTGCAGAAACAATGTTTTTGGGAAAAGATTCCTATCCAGAAGAAAAAAATAATATTATTGATAGTTTAAAAATTGCACTAAAAAAAGAACAAAACGACACTTCAAAGATAAATTTGCTTAATAAAATTTCATGGAATTTAGCACCAATAGATTTTGAAAAAAGCATAACTTTCGCAGACTCTGCAATAAGACTTTCAGAAAAAATCGATTGGAAAATTGGAAAAGCAAAATCTCTAAATAATAAAGGAGAAGCTTTAAGAAACCAAGGAGCATTTGATGACGCTCTAATAGTTCATAAATCAGCATTAAAAATATTTGAAGAATTAAATAATATTCTATTTAGAGCAAAAACAGAAAGTTATATAGGAATAACATATTTTAATCTTTCGGATTTTTCAAAATCATTTAAGCACTTTGATAATTCTCTCGATTTGTTTATCAAATTAAATAACCAAGATGGAATTTTAAATTCGTATGGGTTTATTGGTGTTGTTCTTAGCAATTTCAAACAACATGATAAAGCAATAGAATATTTTAATAAAGCGTTACATATTGCAATTAAGTTAAATGATAAATCAAAAATGGGAATCCAATACAATAATCTTGGATTAACTTTTTTTGAGCTGAATAAGTTTTCAGAATCAATTTACTATTATAAAAAAGCAATAGAAGTTTTTATAGAAATTAATGATGAGTTCAATTACTCAATTTCCTTAGGTAATATTGGTATTCCTTACACAAAATTAAAAGAATTTTCAAAAGCAAAAAATTCATTTGAAGAGTCATTAAAACTTGCAAAAAAAATGGAAGATCAATATGGAGTTGCTCATCAGTATGGCAATCTTGGTGAATTATACTTAGCAATGAATGAAGAAGAAAAATTAAATAAAGAAACAAGAACCAAAAATAATTATTTAAATGAAGCACTAAAATATTTAGAATCGTCAATCAGTGTATTTGAGTCGATTGGAGCGATTGATGATCAAAAAGATTATTTAGTAATATTATCAGAAGCCTATAGTCATGCTGAGAATTATAAAAAATCGTTACAATATTTAAGAGAAGTTATTAAGCTGAAAGACTCAATTCAAACAAAGGAAAATCTTAAATTAACAGCTGGTCTGGAAATAAAACAAGAACTTGAAAACAAGAAGAATGAAATAACAATTCTAAATAAAGAAAAACAATTTGAAGCGATGATGAAAACAGCGATTACTGTTTTTTCAATCTTAGTGGTTTTTATTGCATTCTTAATTTATTATTTCTACAAAAAAAAGCGGAATGATAATTTTCTTTTGAAAGAAACAATTTTATTAAAGGAACAAGTTGAAAAGGATTTAAGGATAAATGAACTTGAATTAACAAAACACAAAGATAATCTTGAGACTTTAGTTAAGGATAGAACTATAAAACTAGAAAATGAAATAATTGAACATCAAAAAACTGTGGAAGCATTATTATTGGCAGTGGAAAGAGCAGAAGTTGCAAGTAATGCAAAATCTGTTTTCCTTGCAAATATGAGTCATGAATTACGAACTCCTCTTGTTGGCATTTTGGGTTACTCGGATTTACTCTTATCAATATTGGATGATAATGATGCAAAGGAAATGGCTGAAGGAATAAATAGAACAGGTAATAGGTTATTAACTACTCTTAGTTTAGTACTTGACTTAGCAAGAGTTGAATCCGATTTAGTTGAGATTAATATAAAAGAAATTGACATGATTGAAAGAATAAAATATACTTATGGAAATTTTAAGGGAATGGCAGAAAGAAAAAATCTAAAACTTACTTTAGACCTTCATACTGATAAATTTAAATATGAGACAGATGAAGGAATGTTTAATGTAATTTTAGAAAATCTAATAAATAATGCCATAAAATTTACATATTTGGGTGATATTAAAATCATTTCAGGAATTGAATATTTTGAAAATAAACCATGCTTTATTATTAAAGTTGCTGATACCGGTATTGGAATAAAACATGAAGATATTCCAACTATTTTTAAAGAATTTAAGCAATTAAGCGAAGGTTTTACAAAAGATTTCCAAGGTAGTGGATTAGGTTTATCAATAACTAAAAAGTATATAGAACTTTTAGGCGGTGATATAAAAGTTGAAAGTGAATTTGGTTATGGTACAACATTTATTTTAATATTTCCAATTAAGATTCAGATTGCCGCATAAAAATATTCTTGTTAGAATCTGAAAACGTAAACGCATTAAATCTTTTTGTAATGTTTAGATTTTAATGATAACGAATGAATTACAATGTATTTCTAAATAAAATATCATTACCATTCAAAATTTAGTTTGAGTCCAACGGTTTATCTCAAAATAAGCATTATTATAACTTAGAAAATAAATAACTAACTGAGTTATGCAAAATATCATTCTGAATCCGTTTCCGTCAGCTGACGGACAACGGATAACCGATGAAGTATCTCAATGTTTGAAATTTTGTGCGATATTTTCAGATTCCGGTCTTGCAAAAATCGCAAAACGGAATGACAGTTTAAGGAAACCTCTAAAAACTCCAAATCAAAAAAAACGAATCTCAAATAATCTCGAATAACAAAAATTTAATTTTATGAGAATTTATTTTTTTGAATTTGGAATTTATTTTTTATTTGGTACATATTGTTTGAGATTTTACAGATGCCTTAAATTTATTCATGTACCGCAACAAACTTGGCAGCCATGTTTGACAAAATCTAATTTTTCTGAGG
>JBGSKB010000373.1:0-1773 GCA_041741395.1 Melioribacteraceae bacterium | reverse complement strand
AAAAGCAATTTACACAAGTAATATGGGTTTGTTTTTACCGTTTCTACTCGGGTTCGGAATTTCATATTTATTTCCAAATATTATGGGAATTGGCGAAGGAAGTTCAAAATTTATTTTTGCACTTTTTATGGGAACAGCTTTATCAATTTCTGCTTTGCCTGTAATTGCAAAAACATTAATGGATTTAAAAATATTTAAACGTGAAATTGGTGTAATTATAATTTCTGCAGCAATGTTAAATGACCTTATTGGATGGTTAATATTTTCAGTAATTCTTGGTTTAATTGGTACCGGCAAACACGGCTTCACTTTTGTAGAAACAATTATTGCAATTATTGTATTTGTAATTTTTGTACTAACAATTGGAAAAAAAATTATTGATAAAATTATTCCGTTTATAAGTTCACGTTTTACATTTCCGGGCGGAATTTTAAGTTTCATTTTTATCTTAGGTTTTTTAGGTGCCGCTTTTACAGAACATATTGGAATTCATGCAATATTTGGAGCTTTTATAATTGGAATAGCAATTGGAGATTCAACTCATTTAAATGAACATACCCGAGAAATTATTCATCAATTTGTTACCCACATTTTTGCTCCGCTCTTTTTTGTTTCAATTGGTTTAAGAGTTAATTTTATTGAGAATTTTGATTTTGTAATTGTTGTGGTAATTCTTGTTTTATCTTTTTTAGGGAAGGTAATTGGTTGCGGACTTGGAGCATATTGGAGTGGTTTAAACAAAAACGATTCAATAATTATTGGATTTGGAATGAACTCCAGAGGAACAATGGAAATCATTCTTGGAATTATTGCATTGCAAGCTGGTCTAATAAATGAACAAGTTTTTGTTGCTTTGGTAATTATGGCTTTGGTTACTTCAATTACAAGCGCACCAGTAATGAGTTATTTCTTAAACAAAAAAGACCAATCTAAATTCTCAAATTTATTGCACGAAAAATTCATTTTGTTTACAGATGAAAAAGATAAATCGGAAATTATTAGAAAATTAGTTGATGTAATTGCTGAAAAATCAAAATTGCAGAAAGAAGAAATTTATAATGATGTAATTTCAAGAGAGAAAATTTTACCAACCGGAATTGCAAATTATTTAGCTTTACCGCACGCAAAAATTAATATCAAAGAACCGTTAATTGCAATTGCCTTTAATAAATCCGGAATTGATTTTGAAGCAAGCGACGGAACACTAAGCAAAGTTATTGTTCTATTGTTAACGCCAAAAAATAATAATGAATTACAGTTAAAATTACTTTCAGAAATTGTAAATAAATTCGATAATAAAAATGAAGTTGAAAAATTATTATCAATAGAATCAACAAAAACTTTAATTGCCGAACTAAAAAAATGAACCAAGAAAATCTAACAGAAAGAGATCAATTTTTTTCAAAACTTAGCCATGATTTAAGAGGATCCTTTACAAGTACTTTAGGATTTAGTGATATTTTAAATGATCCAAATGAAAAACTAACATTTGAAGAAATTAATGAATTTATTTCAAGAATAGGAAACCAAACTAAAGAATCTTACGAACTGCTTTTAAATTTTATAAATTGGTTAAAACTTGATACATATAGTTACGGATTAACAAAAGAAAATTTAAATTTATTGGATTTGGTTCTTCAGACAAAATCTTACTACAAAAAATTATTTGCAGAAAATAAAATTGATGTAAAAATTGAAATTGATGATAATCAGTATTTGCATTTAGATTACGAAATTGCAAGTTCAATTTTTAATAATATTTTTTTATTTCTT
>JBGSKB010000372.1:0-2601 GCA_041741395.1 Melioribacteraceae bacterium | reverse complement strand
AGTAATTTTTTCCCCATCTTCCAATTGAATAATAATTTTATTTTCATGGATTAATGTAACTTCATCAAATGTACTTATTTGTTCATACTTTAAATTCTTGAAAACACCTTTTCTATTTAATTTTTTTAGGTGTTTCAAACTGTTTTTTTTTAAGCTAACATCAAAAATAAAATTACCTTTTTTTGATAATGCTTCTCTAATATTGCAAAAAAATAAATTTAGTTGTTCCTCATCGCAAAGATAATTTATCGAATCAAATGTTGAAAAAATAAAATCAAATTCATTTTTAAACGGAAGATAAATCATATTACAACAAACTTTATTTTTACAATTTGAATTTTGCTTCAGCATTTGAAATGATAAATCACTTACAAAAAGTTTTTGAAATTGCGAATTTAGTTTTTGTGAAAGTTTACAATTCCCGGCAGCAAGTTCTAATGCAATATCTTTTTTATTTCCTATTGTATTGTGAATTTCAGAAATGTATTTTGCCCAGAAAGAATAATCAACAGAATTCATCAAGTAAGCATAAAGTTCTGAAAAATAAGTGTAAGGTTTTACATTCATCAAATGTTGGAGTTTCTATTTTTTAAAATTTGTTCGGCAAATTTAAATGCTTCAATCATACTATCGGCACTTGCAATTCCTTTCCCGGCAATATCGAAAGCCGTTCCGTGATCCGGTGAAGTTCTTGCAATTGGCAAACCAGCAGTGAAATTAACTCCTTTGTTGAAGTTCATTAACTTAAATGGAATTAAAATTTGATCATGATATAATCCAATTGTTAAATCATAATTTTTATATAAATGATTTCCGAAAAATGCATCCGGAACAAAAGGTCCAAATAAATTATTTGTTGATTTAATAAACGGAACAATTAATTTAATTTCTTCAATTCCAATTTCTCCATTTTCACCAGCATGCGGATTTAATCCCAACATTGCAATTTTCGGATTTTTTATTTTAAAATCGTTGTGTAAACAATTTATAATTACACTTACCGTATCTTGCAATTTTAGCTTTGTTAATTCCTTTGAAACATTTTTTATTGGAATATGAATTGTCGCCAATCCGGCTTTCATTTTTTTGCTGAGAAACATCATTGCAAATATTTTAGTATTGAAGTAATGAGCAAGTAATTCTGTATGCCCCGGAAAATTTATTTTTGCTTTGTGGAAGGCATATTTTGAAATTGGTGCTGTAATTATTGCATTAATTTTATTTTGATTTGCAAATTTGCAAGCGGCAATTATTGAACTATAACTTATTTTTCCGGAAGAAATTGTAGGTTTACCAAAATTAAATTTTACATTTCCTAAATCATATATGAAAACTTTTTTTGTATTCTCAAAATCTAAAATGTTTTTAGAAACTATAAATTCAAATTTAGCCGGTACAATCTTTAAAGTTTCGTAAAATACATTTTGAGGACAGATAAAAATAATCTTTGAGTGTTTTTTTGAAGGTAGCTTGTTAAGAGTTTTGATTACTATTTCTGGACCAATTCCATTTATATCGCCGCACGTAAAAGCAAAATTTCTCATATTTATTGAACCAGAATGAATTTCCCGGTTCCACTTGTATCTTTAAAAATGAAATTTCTTCCTAACTTTTCGTAATTCCAAATTTCCATTATTTCGTTTTTCTCGGAATAATTTCTCTCAACCGAAGTTGGTTTTCCATAAGTTATATAAATTCTTCCGTGGTCATTTTCCGCACCATCAAAAGAATTGAGTGATGAATAATGCTCAATTGCATAATCAGCTCTTGAGTAATACTCATTCATTGCATAATTAAATTTTATTCCATTTGTCGGATATTTTGAATTCCAATATTCACTTAATCCTTCATAATATTTTTCTTCACTTGTAAATAATAAATCTTTTACTACTTCATCATCATCAATATAACTTAACAATCTGATCGAATATTCCGGATTATTTAAAACATTAGGTTTATTAATCCAAACAATATTTATTGGAAATTTCTCTTTTTTATCATTGTAAAAAATCTCCAAATCTGCTTTGCCTTCACTTAATAATTTAGAAAAATTAGAAATGATAAAAATATTCTGTTCAAAATTTTTATCATTTATTGATACAGAAATTGATTTAACTTTATTAGAAAAAATTATTCCACCTTTTTTGTAATTCGTAGTAGAATCTTTTAAAATCTGTTTTTCGGATTGAGTGATAACATATTGTAATTTTGTTATGGAAGTATCCGAAACTCTAATAATCATTTCATAATCATCAGATGAAAGCGGAATTGAATTTGAGAAGTTTAACAAAAATGTTTCGTTGGAATTTAGTTTGCTTTTTTCGACAAATATTGGTGAATTTATTTTTTTACTTTTTAATGTATCAATTACTAAATCAGATGTTGGAATTTCTATTTGATTATCAATTCCTTCAACAAGCAAATTTGTTTTAAGTTTGTATTTTCCGGGTGGAAGAGAAAATTCAATTATATCTTGAAAGAATATGGAATTTTTCTTTGTGTTTTCGTAATCAGAAGTTACAACTGTTGAAGTTTTTATTTCGCGTAAAATAAATAAATTGCTGTCAAAAAATTCTAGCGAAAATGAAAATTTCGATTCAT
>JBGSKB010000371.1:0-4557 GCA_041741395.1 Melioribacteraceae bacterium | reverse complement strand
TTTTCAAGTTGATTAAAATCTAATTCAACATTTACTTTTACATCAGAATTATTATAACCTAAAATTTTATCTAATATTGTTTGAGCTTTTATTGCGAGATATTTTTCAATACCGCTTTTAATTTCATATTGTTTACCGCTATTAATTGCAAGTTCACTTTCTTCCGGTTTTTTAGAAAGTAATCTTCCTTTATTATCAATTATTATTACATTGCCGGCTTCTAATCCTTCAACGCTGGAAGCGACCAAGTTTGTAATTGCTAAAATGCTGTTTTCTGGCAAAGAATAGTTTGATCTTAATTTTAAAACAACTGAAGCAGTTGCTTCTTTTTGTTCATCTTTAAATACAGCTTTTTCTGGTGTTACTATATGAACTCTTGCATTTTCAATTCCTTCTTGTTGAATAATTGTTCGTGCAATTTCTCCTTCAAGTGCTCGTTTGAAATTTAATTTCTGCATAAACTCAGACATACCAATTGTATTCTTATCAAATATTTCATAACCAATCATTCCGGTTGATGGAATTCCTTTACCGGCAAGCGCCAATCTAACTTCATAAATATCCGTTTTGGAAACACTTATTGTATTTCCGTTATCTTCAAGTTTATATTGTATTTTTTGGGATGTTAAATAATTTACAACTTCAGAGGCTTCTTCGGGCGCTAAGTTAGAGTATAATGTTGTATAATTTGGTTCATTAAAAGCTACAAGTATAAAGATTAATAATACTATTGCAACAACCGCAATACCGCCAAGCATTAAACGCTGTTGAATTGTAAGCTTATTAAAAATATTTACTAAAGCCGAGAAAGAATCTTTTGCTTTATCCACTTTTATTGCATCCTTGTTAATTCTTTATACATGTCAATTGTTTTATTTCTAATTTGCATAAGTAGGTCTAAACTTGTTTTTGCTTTTTCACCAGAAATCATTACTTCATGAATTTCAACATCTTTTCCTTCAATAAAATCAGTAGTTATTTGCTTGCTATCCAATTGATCAACATTTACTCCTTTAATAAAATTACTTAGCAAACCATCAAACTTTGAATTTGTATCAATTTGTTTTGTAGAGCTTTGTTGCGGGAACTTTGGAATAAAATTTCCTAATCCTATTGTTTTCATTCTAACCTCTTTTATCAAAAAGTGAACCGACTAAAACTGTTTTTTTATCACCGTCTTTGTTGTAAAACTGATAATCATTAATTATATTTTTTTCATTTGGATACAATTTTGTAAAATATTTTTTTTCTTCTTTTGTTATATCACTAGTAATTTCATTTTTTGTTTTGTTAATGTTATTTATTTCTCTGCTAACGAGATTATTAACTGGTTTATAGTTCCCGATAGAATTGGTAGAAATTTTCATTTATATCTCCAAAGAATCTTTTGCAATTTGCTTTGCAGAATTAAAGGCTGTTAAATTTGCTTCAAAACTTCTTGATGCAGAAATCATATCAACCATTTCTGTAACAACGCTAATATTTGGCATTTTAACATAACCTTCTTCATTTGCATCCGGATGATCTGGCATATATACTAATTCACCTTCTGTATTATCTGTTTCTACATTTATTTTTAAATTCAATTCCGGCTCAAAACTTTCTACACCTTTGGATTGTAAATTATTTTTATGAATACTTTCTAACGAGAATCCGGAGTTTTTAAGCGGCAGCGAATTTTTTAATATTAGGTTTTCTTTTTCTTGCTGCACTCTTATAAATTTACGTTGATAAGGAATTCCCTTATCAGTTTTAGTTGTACTAGTATTTGCAATATTTTCAGTAATTAGTTCCATTCTTTGTTTTTGGATGCCCATTCCTTTTGAACTAATTTTAAACGACGAAAAATTTGGTCTAATTTCCATTAACTACCTCCTCTAATAACTTTCTGTAAAGTTTGGTAATAGCTATTGATTTTTTTTGCACCAAATTTGAACATAATTGAGTTTTGTGCCATTTCTGCCATTTCTTTATTTACATCAACATTATTAATGCCGGAAAGATTTTCTGTACTTTCATCAAGCGTAATTTCAAAATCTTCATTATTTAAATGTTCATTTGAAAGTGTTTTCATTCCAGATTGCAGAATTTCTTTAAATGCAACGTCTCTTCTTTTATAGCCAAATGTTTCTGAATTTGCCAAATTCTGACTTATCACTTTCTGTTTAAGTGCGCTAAAATTAAGAAGGTTTTCTAATATTTTATTTTCTGGGATTGGCATATAAATCCACCTTTTTTAAGTGGATTATTCAAAACTGATGCCAGTAAAAAGTTGAGTTATTTAATAAATTTAATAGTTTGATTTAAAAAGATTGGCTAAAATTAGTCAGTTGGGAATTATTCTTCACTATAGTCTAATAATACAGATTTTGTTTCACCGCATGAACAAACAAATTTTATTTCTTTAATATTGTCATTTTCATCTTTATTTAGAATAATTTTGATTCCTTCATGACTTTCTTCTTCAATAGAAATTTTACTTGTACCAATTATTTCAACGTCTTCAGAAGTTATAAGATTTCCGGAAACTATATCATTTCGGTAAGATATTTCTTTAAATATTGCTTCGTTAAAATTATTCATAATTATATCGCTTGGTTTAAAATATTAGGAATTTCTTCTAATGGTGCAATTACGTCAGCTAATCCATTATCTACAATTGCTCTTGGCATTCCGTAAACAACGCATGTTTGCTCATTTTGCGCAATACAATATCCGCCGGCGCTTTTTAATTTTTTTATACCTTCCAAACCATCTTTCCCCATTCCGGTCATAATTATTCCAAGCATATTTTTACCGTAAATTTTCTGTACGGATTCCAGCATAACATCTACCGAAGGTTTATGTAAAACGTTTTCTGGCAATTGCGATGTTTTTATTCTTACAATTCCCGTTCCATCTTTTTCTAAGGTTAGATGAAATCCGCCGGGAGCAATATAAACAACACTATTTCTAACAACTTCATTATTTTCAGCTTCCTTAACTTCTAACTGACTAAGTGAATTCAATCTTTCTGCCAAAGATGCTGTAAATTTTGGCGGCATATGTTGAACAATAAAAATGGGAATTTTAATTTTTTCTGATAAAAATGGAACAACTTTTTGCAATGAAATTGGTCCACCGGTTGAGATTCCTATTGCAAATGCTTTATAATTCATTTGAGGTAGTTTAGCTATTATATTTGATTTATTTGATTGACTTTTTGCATCTACTTTTAAATTTAGATTACTCAGTCTGGTAATTACATTTTTACTATTATGTATTGCTTTTACTTTTCTAATAAGATCTTCTTTAATACCAGCAATTGCAACACTAACAAATGACATCGCTTTAGGAATAAAATCAACAGCGCCAAGTTCTAATGCTTTTAATGTTTCTTCAGCACCCTCTGTAGTCAATGAACTTACCATCAGAACTGGTGTTGGACATTCTTTCATAATATTTTTTAATGCAGTCAGTCCATCCATTCTTGGCATTTCAATATCTAAAGTAACAATATCCGGTTTAAGTCTTTTAACTTTTTCAAATCCTTCTAAACCATCAACTGCTGTATCAATAACTGTAATTGAAGGATCTGATTCTAAAAGTAAGCTTAATGATTTTCTCATGAATGCAGAATCATCAACAACTAGTATTCTAATTTTATTTCGCATTTTAGTCTTTAAGCTTATTAATTATTTCAGCAATGTCCGCAATCATAACAACTTTACCATCACCCATAATTGTTGATCCGGCAATTCCTTCAATGTTGCCTAAATATTTTCCTAATGATTTTATTACAATTTCTTTTTGACCAATTAACCCGTCAACTTTTATTCCGTATCTTTTTTCTGCTAATCCAATTACAACAACAAATTGATAATCACTTTTTTGTTGTAAAGTATCCGAATGATATAAAATTTTATCAATGTTAATTAATGGTAAAACCCTTTCTCTAAGTTTAATGCATTCTGTACGATTTATAGTATAGATTTCTTTTTTATTAACCTTTACAACTTCAACAACTAAGTTTAATGGAAGAACAATTGTTTCACCAATTACTCGAACTAACAATCCTTGAATAATTGCAAGTGTTAGCGGAAGTTTAATTAAAATTCTTGTGCCTTTTCCAACTTCAGATTCAATATCAATAATTCCTCTTAATCGAGCAACATTGGTTTTAACAACATCCATTCCAACGCCTCTTCCGGAAACATTTGTTACTTTTTCAGCAGTGGAAAATCCCGGAGCAAAAATCAAATTGTATATTTCTTGTTTCGAAATATCATTTGCTTTTTCTTTTGTAAGCAATCCTTTTGATATCGCTTTTTCAACAATTACTTTTGGATCAATTCCTTTTCCATCATCTTCTATTAAAATAATTATATGGTTTCCTTCATGTTCAGCAGAAAGTGTAATTGTTCCCTTTTCCGGTTTTCCAATTTTTTTTCTTACTTCCGGAGTTTCAACTCCATGATCAATAGAATTTCTAATTAAATGTACTAATGGATCGTTTATTTCTTCAATAAGCGTCTTGTCTAATTCTGTTTTTTCACCATTAATAATTAAATTAATTTC
>JBGSKB010000370.1:0-4007 GCA_041741395.1 Melioribacteraceae bacterium | reverse complement strand
AACGATTAATAAATATTTTTATGTCGTCTGAATAGTTGTTTAAATTGATTATAATATTTTCTCTTTATTTCTTTGGAAATATCTTTATTGATTCAATTGAATGATGACCAATATTGATTGGTATTTGATTTCCATGTACTTCTAAATTTGATTTTTCTTCTTCAATCAAATTTGTAGAAATAGCTCGATTGATCTCTAAATAACTTTTAAACTTTGCATTTGTATCTTTTCCTAAAATATCATATAACCTTACAATTACAGATTCATCATCTTCACATTTTTTAATTGCAGAAACAATTATATTTTCTTTATCCGTCGAAAAGAAACTTTTTTCTTCCGGTAAATTTGCATTAATAAATTGTTTAGGATTTACTACAACTAACAACTTTTCATTAGCTTGTTTTCCAAAGTTAAACCCATTTTCCCAACCGGTTTTATGCGAAGTGAGAGAAAAACTATAATGATGATCGCCGGTTTGCAAATACTCATTTCCTTGTTCATGACAACTTTTTCTTGAGGCTAAAAGTATTGGCTGTAGAATTGTTTTATTTGATTCTAAATCAGTCGGATCAATATAATCAGCAACAGCAACGCAAGAACTTAGGGTTACACCTATATTTTCATCACTTGCTCCAATCCAATTTTCAATTCCTCGCGGATGAACATTTTTACAATTAGTTGTGTATCTTTCACCGGCAGCGCCTTCAATCTCATCCTTTCCAACTTCAGATACTCCGAATGCAGTTTCATAAGAAACTTGAGCATTTTTCATGCTTAACGGTAATGCCATTCTATATTCGCGATAAAGAACTCCTTCCCAATTAAGTAACGATATTTCAAAATCAATTTTTTTAGTTTTTTTATAAAGGATAATTTTTTCCTCAACAACAACATTTCTAATTTTTTGCCTAAACTTAAATGAGCTGTAAATTGGTCCATTTTCTAAAACTTCCCAATTAATTTTATAATTACTGGTTTTATCAAAACCATCCATTGTTGGTTTCTGAATATCTGCAAATTCTCCGGCTCCATTTCCTTCAGACTTCATTGTAAATATTTCACCGCCAAAGAATTTTGATGTATCTAATAATTCCTTGTTTAATTCTTTATCAAAAATACTGCTGATTCCCTTTTCGGATATGGTTATTTTGATGTAATCACTTTCAAAAGTATTTAAATCTGCTTGAACATTTTCTTCATCACTATTTTGCAAATAAAAAGTTTTGTATCCGATCGATGGAATATTTTGAGCAATAAAATTTATAGTCGCTGATTTAATACTCCCGTCTTCATATTTACTTAAATCTGATACTTGCAATTCTAAGTTGTTATCTAATGTGTCAAATAATTTGAGGTTGCTAATTTTCCCTTTATTAAAATTGATTGCAAATTTTATGGGATCTGAACGCTTCCAATTTAAGCTGTTGAAAATTACTATAGGAATTCCATTTTTGGAATCTACTTCTATTTTTGAAGCTAAGGAGTTTACTGCATTCTCTGTAATTTGAATTGCTTCACTTTTTGCAAAAACAAATTTGCTTAAAAATAAATCATCAGTCGTTGAACCTTCCTTCCCGCCCCAACCATGATCCGGATAAATTTTAGATTCCCATGCATTTGATAATCTTAAAGAAGGATAATTTGAAAAACTATTACCTGTTATTGCATCTATTGTTGCAAATTTTTCTGCTACTGTTAACATTATATCAGCTTCGCGACCAGCTTTTAATGCTTCGTAATGCGAAGGACCATGAATGTATAACCAGACTTGTGGTCGCTCACCATAAATTTTTGGAATGTTCGAAGCAGATTTTACAAAACTATCTAAAAATTCATCTGCAGTTTGAATTCTAAATTTGGGAAGTTCAATTGAAATTTTACTACTATCATTTTGTTCAATTTCGTTTATGCTTTCCCAATTATTTATTACATGACTATAATCTTTTGCCGGACTCATATCCCAATCGGATAAAAGTGGGATTACATTTTCTTTTTTATTATTTGTAAAATATTTTTCCCAATAAATAGATGATTCAGCTAAATAATTTGCAGCATCATAAACATTTTTATGAAGAGGCATAAATGCATCTCCATAATGGCCTGGAGAATATGTTGTAACAAAAGAACCATCGGGGCTATACCAATCGTAAATACCTTTTTCAAATCTACTGATCATCATATAATCTGTCCCGGTTTTTTTAAGAATTTGTGGCATCTGTAAAACTCTTCCGGGAACATCTACATTCCAATAAACTCTTGAATCATAATTAAATTCTTTTTTCAACCATTTTTTGCCAAAATAAAATTGTCTAACCAATGATTCGCCGGAATACATTTCTTCATACGGTTGAATATAAGTTGATCCGCAAGATATTTTTCCTTCATTTAATAATTTTTTTATTCCTTCTTTTTTATCCGGATGTCGTTGAATGAATTCTTTAATCATTAATGCATCTTCAATATCAAATCGGTAATTAGGATCGGCTGTAATTGCTTTCTCATATAGGGGTGAAAGCAGCATAGTATCTCTTTCAATTATACATTTTTCAGGACTATCCATCCAAGCAATATCCTGATGACTTGAATTCATTAGAGATATTTGTCCATTACTTAAGTTTGACTTAGATAATTTTAATAAATTCTCAACTGTGTGCGGTTTATAAATTCTTTCACAAAATATTTTTGTTAAATCATTATCAATTTTTAACTCATTAACCAATAAAGATTTTTCTAACAATTTTTGTTTTTTGATTTCTTTATTTAGCGATTGAAGTGAAATTAATTCTGAGTTTTCGTCTCTAACATTTAAACTTTGTTTACTAATATCACTATTTTTTATTTTAATTTCCCCAGTTGCATTTTCACTATTTGATTTTAGTTCAACTATATAATCATCTGATCCAATTTGTGCTTTTAACTTTTTCCCATTATAGATAGATGAAGCGATAAATTTCATATGTGAATTTTTCCCATCATATTTAATTTCTGCATTCAGCCAAGTTTCATATTTTGCTAAATCTTGGAGATATGAAATAACATTATCAGCTTTATAAACAATTATCCAAGTATTATTTCCAGCAGCTTCGCCAACTATTTTTATTTTAACTGGTTGACCTTCCTTTATCCAATTTACTGGGGTAAAAAGCGACATATAACCATGCCCGTCATTATGTTGATCAAGTTCAATTGTTGAAAATTCTAAAATCCCTCCTTCATTATTTTCAAACTTTTTAAATTCTTCAATACCGCTGATAAATTCAAATCTTTTAATATCATTTACATAAACATCAAACTTATGTTTTGTCTCTTTAAGTTGAGTAGCTGCTATCCAAGTAAACCATAATCCTTTTTTCCCATTTATTGATGGAACTTTTTGAGTTAACCATTCAATTTCCATTTCACCATTTGTGCATCTAGATATCATTCCTTTTGTAACATCAATTCTTAAACTATGATATATGAAATCGCTATCATTTAAACTTTTTGAAAATCCCTCTAAATGATATTTTGATTTTAATGCAAAGTTATATTGCTTCATCAATTTGTTTTGTTCTTCAGCATTTGAAGAAATTGTAAGAATAAATGTGATTATTATAAAAATAAATTTCTGCATTAATTTCCCCTTTGCCTAAAATAATTATTTAACATATTTGAATAAATTAACTATTCAAAACACTGTTTTATTAATCTTCCAATGGTTGTTGTTGCTAAACAAACTGAAGTATCTGCCGCACCGTAATATATTTTAACTTCAGAATTCTCTAACGCAAAACCATTCTCATCATACTTTTCAACAATAATTCCGGTTGGAAAAACAACATTTGGCACTTGCCCAACTAATTCATAAAGCTCACGCGGTTCTAATATATTTTGTGTTCCTCTGGAAATTACTTTTGCAGGATTATTCAAATCGTGAAGCATTACTCCCATTTGATATATTGGTGCGTAATGCATTGCAATTCCATGATAAGTATGAATCCAACCTTTTTTTGTTTTTATTGGAGGGG
>JBGSKB010000369.1:0-5599 GCA_041741395.1 Melioribacteraceae bacterium | reverse complement strand
TTTCAGATAATCCGGTTGAAGAACCTACAACCAATATTTCCGGTAATATTGTAGATGAATCAGACAATTCTCCTTTAGGGGGAGTTTATGTTTCGGCAATATCCATTAGTAATTTGTCAGTAGATGTTGTTGAGACTGATTCTGCTGGAAATTTCAAACTGGAATTATTAGCTGGGGAGTACATTATATATTTCAGAGCTCAACAAAATTATTATTCTGAATTCTATAATAACGTGAAACACGTTTGGGAGGCAACAAGAATAACACTTGTGGATAATGAACCATATCCAGAGCAGTTAATTGTGGGATTAGAACCTATTGATTTAGGAAATACATTTAATTTAAGTGGAAATGTTTCTAATGACGAAGGAACTCTACTTGAATCCATAGTAAGTGTAATTAAAATGGAAAGAAATAATCATGCTATTAAAAATAACAGAATAAGAACTGGAGTTGACGGCAATTTTAGTTTTGATATATCAGAAGGATCAGAAATAATAATGTTTGCCAATCCTATAAATCCAGAGTTTCAAGGTGAATTTTTTGAAAATAGCTTCACAATTGCCGATGCTACTCATTTTTATATGGATAAAGATTTTACGAATATTAATTTTGTTTTGGAAAAGAAAATTGAAGGAAATTCAACCATTTCAGGTAAAGTAGTAAATCAAAGTGAAGAATCCGTTGAAGCAATGGTAATTGCTCTGAAAATGAATTTTAATGGAATAGCAAGAGATAACTCATATCGAACTTTTACTGATGATGAAGGGAATTATACTTTCGAAAATTTGTCGATGGGTGATTATATTCTTTTTGCAGTACCCGAAGAAGGATATTTACCTACTTTCTATAATGAAGATGGTTTAACAATATTTAAATGGCAATCGGCAGATATACTTGTTTTAGACAATAATACAAATCTCATTGGTATAGATTTTAACCTAATGGAAATGCCAAACAGACCTGAAAATGGATTTGCTGAAATTAACGGATTTGTTTATGATGAAAATGAAACTCCAATTAGCAATGCTTATGTATATGCCCTTGATGAAGATAAAAAGATGATTAGTTATTCTGTTACGGATTTAATTGGTGAATATACACTTGATGGATTGACTCCAAGTAGTTATACGGTAGCTTGCGATGTATACGGACATTCGTATAGCGAATCTGATGAAGTATACACTGACTATAGTCAACAAACAACTGTGGATTTTAATTTAAGTTCAGAAATAGCCGTTGATATAAAAAATGAGTCAAATTTACCAACTTCGTATAAATTAAGTCAGAACTATCCAAATCCATTTAATCCAACAACAATTATAAATTTTGCAGTTTCTGAACCTGGTTTTGTTAAATTAACTGTTTATGATATGTTAGGACAAGAAATAAAAACTCTCGTTAGTAAAAACTTAAATATCGGTAATTACAACATAACTTTTGATGCTTCAAATCTGCCAAATGGTGTATATGTTTATAAATTGAACACTAATAATTTTGTACAGTCTAAAAAAATGATGCTAATTAAGTAAAAATTAGTTTGTTTGAAAAAAAAGGACCTAATTCGCTGGTCCTTTTTTTTTGATTTTACATTCAAATTGTTCTTCCAATCGTAATATTCTCTAATCTATACTTACTAATTGTCCTGTGTCACAGACATGGCTATATTATCCAATAAATTCCCCCCTATCAAAAATACTTTGGTTATAACCAAGGAATTGAAATAAAACATAATTCATTAACATAATAGGAGAAAGTATATGAAATCAACATATTTCAAATACTTATTGAGCTTAATATTTACATTAAGCTTATTTGTTACGTCATGTACAAACACGACAGATCCATTAAATGATTCCAATACAGGTTCTTTAAAGCAAGTTGAATATACTCCTACTGCAGAACAAGCAAAAGAACAAGCCGAAGGATTATTGGCTGAATCATTTAAAGCTATAATCGAAGGTAGTAGAGTTAGCGAAGGTTCTACAAGCCTAAGTAAATCAAACAGCAGTACATATTTCTTTATTGATGGATGGCATACTTGGAGAGGTAATCTTACAGAATCACCTTTTGATATCCAAGATTCATACAATGCAGAGTACTTAGGAAAAATCCAATTTCTTGATGGTAGTAATAAAGTGCAAATATTACCTGAAGGTGCAAGTTTCATGAATGTTTACCTTAACGCTCATTCAGCATTTGGATTTGTTGGTGATGATCCATCTGGTGATGAAGTTTGGTACGATTTTAGTGGAACTGTAACTCCATTAACAGGAAATCCTTCAAACCTACATGCTACTGGTGAATATGAACGCAGATGGGTTGGATTATACAGTACTGATGGCGAAAATTGGGAACTTACTGAAATTCATAACAAATATCAGGTAAACATCGATGGCGTTAAATTCTATTATGATTGGAATGCCGATGATTACAGATTATCAGGAAATGTTTATGTAACTACAAATGGATTTAAAATCCTAGTAAGATTTTCAAATTCAAGAACAGCACTTGTTGAAGTTTATCAAAATGGAGCTTTAATTGGTACTTCCCAATTAGAATTACCTAACTACTATCAAATGTTTAATATCCCTTCTCTTAACGATTTTAGTTTTGGTTCAACTTTCACATTCCCAATTTTAACACTATTCTAAACAAATAATAAAAAACCTCCTTGATTAAGGAGGTTTTTTATTTATTAAAATATTAAAATCTATTTGAATTTTATATATTAGTAGAATTAATCTTGTTAAGATTAGCTTCAATAAATGAACAAGCATTATTCAAACTATTTTCGCTATTAATCAATTTACTCATCTCATTTAAATTCTGTTTTATTAATGAATTTTCAAATATGGTATTAACTGATTGGTAGATTTTCCCGGGTGTAATATTTTTAATTTTTATGGGTTTTACTCCTAATCCTAAATTATATGCTTTATTTCCCCAAAAATATTGAGCAGGAATCATTGGTATTGGGATAATGGGAACCCCAGCTCTTAAAGCTGCATGAACAGTTCCAATTCCAGATTGCGTGATTATCATGCTGACTTTTGGAAGTATGAATTTATGCGGAATTTTACAATTTATGATTTTAACATTTTTGAAATCGTCAAATTTTGTAACATCTATTTTTCCGGGATCAATTAGTAATTTCTCTCCAGTTTTTCTTAGATCATCAAAAATAATTTCTATAATTTTTTTCAATCTAAAATGTGAAAAACTTCCAAAATCAAAAAATATTGGTTTTTCATTTTTAAGAAATTCATTCAAATCGTCATCAAAAATGATATTTTCATTGTTTTTTAAAAACCAATAACCAGTAAAAGAAATATTTTCATTCCAATCTTTAGGTTTTGTAACTAAATGTTTGCTAAAACAACATAAGTAGTTAATGTTATTTCTCGATGTTTTGCCGAAATAGCCTTTTAGTGGTGCTTCAGGTAAAGCTAATATTTCTCTTCTTAACTTATTCACGATTTTACGAATGTTTATCCAAAAAGAGTAATACGCAAAATTATGAGTAAATTTATTTAGAGAAGGTGTATATATTTTATTATTTGTTAAATATGGCGAAGGAAATTCGCCTGTTGAAATGTTTGGTTCAAATATAATAGGGAAGTATGGAATTTTTAATTTTTCTGCTAAATGATTGCCAATTGAAAAAAGTGGAGTGTAAATAATTGCATCGGAAGTTTTACATGATTTAAGTCCTATTTCCAACCATACTCTCCAAAAACTTTCAAGTTTTTCTTTGAAGTTTAGATCTTGGCGATCTTCATCCCAATTGTTAGCTGGATTGCCGATTAATTCACAAAATTTAATATCATTATTTTCAACTAACTCTTTAAATTCTTTGTGGGTGAGAATTTCTACATCAAAATTATTTGATAATTGCTTTGCTAAAGCAACACAAGGCTGAACATCTCCTCGTGTACCGACTGCAAAAATTGAGATTTTCATATTACTTGTTTAATTTGAAATTGTAATTAATTTTTTTTCCAATAATATTTTACCAGCTGAATTAAGAAGTTTCAAATCTAATCCAGATTTTTCTGCTATGTCTATTAAATCATGATTACCATCAGAATAATTTAGTAACCATAAAATTGCGTATTCTAGATCATTTATATTTCCTGCAACAGAGTTATAAATACCACGCCTACCTAATTGGGGTTCGCATTTTGGGAAAAGATTTATATACTTTTGGTTAAATTCTATTGTATCAATAATATTTGTTAGCAATTCTAAAGACTCAGCTAATTTAGAAGATTTTACAAAATTTAAATTATCAGCTGAAGTATGATATTCTGGAAATTTTTTATTGGGAGTACGCATAATTGTTCCCATTGGTAAATTAATTCCTGGAGAGCAAAATTGTCTTTCGTCATATCCATATGGAGTGAAGTTTTGTATTGCATGATCAAAATTTTTTGTACTTAGAACAAATTGTATTAGTTTATCGATACTTGAATTTCCTAATCGTGATCTTTTGTAATTAAATTTTCCTTCATCACCAAGTAAAGCTAATACCAGACCATATTTTATTTTATAGAGATTTTTTTCATTTAATGCAAGCCAGGTAATAGCACCGATTGTTGCCGGAATAAAAATGATTCTGTAAGAAAACTTGTTTTTTATATTTTGAATATATTCGGCAAGATATGTTGCAATAGAAATTGCTGAGAGATTGTCATTACACATTGAAGGATGACATATGTGAGTTGAAATTAAAACTTCATCTTCTAATTCACCTTTTATATAATATTCACCATATGTAAGTGAGCCAATAGATAATTCTGAATCAACAAAAACTTCGTAATTATCTTCCTTTATTTTTTTTAAATCATTAAATGATAAACAAAATCCCCATTGGTCTTGGTAATATGATGTTTTATATGGAATCCAATCTGGATAATCTGGTAATGTGTTAAGGTGATCTTTCAACTCTTTTAGAGTTAAAGTTGTATGTATTGGTTTGCTATAGTTAACTATATGTAAATTAGAGTTTTTAAAATCTATAATTTTATTACCGCTTGAATCCTTTACATAAGCATCATTAATATTCCATTCTTTAGGTACAGTCCAATCAAAAACTTTTGTTCCGGTTGGAACTTCTTTAATATCAATTGGAATTATTTTCTTAATTATTTGAAGAGTTTTTCTATTACCATTGCCAGTAATACTTCTGCATATTGGATATAATTTTTCAATTAATTGATATAATTGATTTCCAATTTCAGGAATTTTTGATTTATCCAATTATTCAATCCACTCCAAATTATTATTTATTTTTTTCTGATTAATGAGATAGTTAAGTTTTTGTAATCTTATTAAATTAGATTCTCTGAAATTTGGATCGTTAAAATTCATTTTGATTAGTGTTGATTTAATATCATTAATAGTTGCTTCAATTGATTTTTGTGGTATATAATTTTCCGCTAATGAACTAAATAGTGAAAAGTCAACTTTGTAAGATCGTTTATCGGGAAGCGCATTAGAATTAATAGTTACTTCAATTTCTGGAAAAAATTCCTTTACAGCGTAAGCTAAATCTTTAATTTGAAAATTATTTTCATTTTTCCCAACATTAATCGTC
>JBGSKB010000368.1:0-7105 GCA_041741395.1 Melioribacteraceae bacterium | reverse complement strand
TACTTTGTCATTTAATGGAAAAACTGGTGACGAAGCTAAAAATGCTTTGGTTTCAACTGGATTAGATTCATTGTTAAAACATGCAAACAATGTTGAATATGCTTGGGAAATCGGATTGCAAAATTTACCAACTCCACCACCAGCTCCTGATGATTTTAAAATATCTTCTGGTCCGGGGAAAATTGAATTAGAATGGGGCTCTGTCGCAGATATTGCCGATTGGCAAACTGGAAATTATGATTTCGCCGGCTATAAAATTTACAGAACAGAAGGTTCCTATACAAATGTTTATCAAAATATTGCAACATTTTATGGAGATACTACACATTACACAGATAGAAATGTAGAACGTGGAAAAAAGTATTATTATGCTGTTACAGCTTTTGACGATGGTTCACAAAATACTACCGATGTAAATCTGGGGGAATCATTAGAATCGAGCAAATATTATAATAGAAATTTTGCAGTTGCCGCATCACCATTTATTGGTGCTCAACCAACATTGGATTCTGTTTATGTTGTTCCAAATCCTTATCATGTTCAAGGATTAACTTATGGAGGCAGTGTTGTTGAAGATTATACAGATGTACCAAGATTAGAAGATAAAATTGGATTCGTAGGTTTGCCAGCTAAAGCTATTATTAGAATTTTTTCAATGCATGGTGATTTACTTGCAACAATTCCACACCCCAATCCAGATAATCCAAATTCTGTTGCAGAATCGGCAGATGAAGAATGGTTTCAAATTACAGATTTTTGGCAGACTATTAAAAGCGGAGTTTATGTTTATTACATTGAAGGCTGGGATTTAGAGGGTAAATCTATAGGTTCAACAAAAGGTAAATTTGTCATAATTAGATGATGTAAATCTTTTGGAGCTATTATGAAATTAAAATATTTTATACTATTAATCTTTCTTCTTGTATTCACACAGTCTATTTTTTCGCAAAAGAAGAAAGCTGGCCAAAGTGGAATGACTTATTTGGCAATTAGTCTTGGGGCAAGAGAAAGTGCAATGGGGAATGCAAGTGTTGCAAGTGTAGATGGAACTCAAGGACTTTTTTATAACCCGGCAGTATTGACAAATATAGATGGATTTGGTTTTTCGATGAATCATGTAAGCTGGATTGCTGATACAAGACTTTACGGATTTGGAGCAGCGTATGATCTTGATGACTATGGGGCAATTGGTGTGGATTTAGTTTACATGGATTATGGAAAAATAGTTGGAACACAAAGAGTTGATAAAAGTGTAAATGAAAGAGGATTTATAATAACCGGAGATTTGTCAATATCCGATTATGCCGTTGGTTTAGCTTATGCTTATCCGGTTAATGATGTTTTTTCTTTTGGAGTTAAATATAAATTTATTCATGAAAATTTGGGAAATGCCGATATTGCAATTAAGGAAATTGATAAAGAAAATGGAATTTATGAATATGACACAAGAGAATGGCAAATAAATCATTGGGGATTTGATTTTGGAGGATATTACAAAGTAGGTTATAAAGATTTAGCTGTTGGTGTAGCTTTCCAAAATTTTTCTACGGATATGAAATATTGGACAGAAGTTTTCCAACTTCCTTTAGTTCTTAGAATGGGTTTATCAATGGATTTAGCTCAACTTTTAATGGAAAACCAAAGTGATTTTAAAATTAATACTGCAATTGATGTTCTTCATCCAATTGACTATACTGAAAGAGTTCATATTGGAACTGAATTAGTCTACAAAGAAATATTTGCTTTAAGATCTGGATACAAATTTAATTATGATATTGAAGATTTTAGTTTTGGTATTGGAATTAAATTTAATTTTCAAGGTTATGAAGGAAGCTTTGATTATAGCTATACTCACGCGCAATTTTTTGAAAGTATAAACCGTTTCAGTATAAATTTTAATCTATAATTTAATGCTATAAATAATAAACCAAGTTAAAGGAGGCAATATGTATATGATTAACCGAATTTCCAAATTACTGTTTTTAATTTTATTGGTTTCATTTAATTACTCATTCGCACAAGAAGTTGGTGATATTTTATGGGAAGATCATTTTGAAGATTCAGCTGATACAGCAATGCATCTTGATGTTGGCTGGTTCTATTATAATGAAAATGATGGTTTAGTTGGTGCTATTGTTAATCAAATTGATGGTAAAGCATTTTTACAAACCGGAAATTTTGCTAATTTCGTTGGAGCAGTTGTTGCATCAACAAATGGAGTTTCTTTCTTAAATGAAAATGATGAAGAAGCAACACACAAAGCTTTGTTGGAAGAAAATAAGGGTCAACCCAACCAAGAAGTTACTTTTAATGTAAATTTTAAAAATATTACAAATTCATTTTTTGCATTAAGTACACGTTTAGTTCAAAGAGATACTGCTGAATCATTACCAGATTCTGATCCAACTCATGAAGGTTCATATGTCTGTTTTTTCAGTCCCTTAACTGATCAAATTACACTCTCTAGGGTTTTGGGAGATGTTGAAGGCGGTGATGAAGGCGGAGCTCAATATGATTTCTTAAATCCAGCACAATGGCAGCATTTTGCAGCAACAACAGATTTTGATTTAGAATTAAATGTAAATTATTGGGTTAAATTTTATGCTTACGAAGGTAATTTAAAAATGAAAATTTGGGAAGGTGAACTTTCTGATGAAGAAGCTGATTGGTTTTTAGAAGGAACTGATCCAAATCCAAGGGTTACCGGATCATTTTCAATGTTTAGTATAATTTCCTCAGATCCGGCAGTTACAGATCAAATAGAAATTGATGACGTTGTTGTAAGAATTGTTGGCGAACCAGTTGCTGTTGAAGATAATCAACAAATTATTCCGTTAAATTTTGAATTAAAAAATAATTATCCAAATCCGTTTAACCCAACAACAAATATTCAATTCAATTTAAATAAAGCTGGTTTTACTACTTTAAAAGTTTATTCAGTTACTGGTGAATTGGTTAGAACATTGGTAAATATAGATTTACAAGCTGGTTCTCATAATTTTATTTTTAACGGTAAAAATGATTTTGGTCAAGAATTAACAAGCGGAATGTACATTTACGAACTGACGAATGATGTAAATATTTCAGCTAAAAAAATGTTTTTAATTAAATAAAAACATTCCAAATTCAGAACTTATTTTAATTTATTTGGTAGAGTTGAAAGCAATTCTACCAAATTTTATAGGAGCAAATATGAAATTTTTAAGATTTGCAATTTTTTCTTTATTTATTGGTTTGAATTTTTGCATAAGCGCAGAAAATAGTGAGGCAAAAGTATTTACAATTGGAAGTGGTGACGATGAAATTAAAGTTGTTGTAGTAAGCGGGACTCCCTATGAAATGGGCTTTCAATTAGGAAAAGCATTAAAAGAAGACGTTAAAAATTGTATGTCAGACTTTTTAAAATATGCAGAATTGGGTGATTCCAAAAGATATAATAAAGAAGTTTTAGATAATGCTTGGATTTCAATTGAACCATATTTGAAAGATAGATTTAAAGAAGAATTACAAGGATTATCAGATGCTTCACAAGTTCCATGGGAAGAATTAAAAAGAGCGCATATGATTCCTGTTGTTGGTAATCATGCCTGTTCTGGGGTTTCGGTTTGGGGTTCAGCTTCAGAAAACGGAAATTTATATCAAATAAGAAACTTAGATTTTACTATGGGCGGGGGATTACAAGACTATCCTACAATAGTAATATATTTGCCTAACGACGGAATACCACATGCCTCTGCAACATTTGCTGGTTATATTGGTGCTCACACTGGAATAAATGCAAAAGGAATTGTACTTAGTGAAAAAGGTGGATCACCAAATAAAGAATATCCATTTGATTTAGATGGCACTCATTTTTCTACACTATTTAGAGATTTATTATATGATGCAAATTCATTAGATGAAGCTCTTAATACTTTGAAATCAACAAAACTAATCAAAAGATATCATCTTTATATCGGCGATGGAAAAAAGGAAAGCATGGGAGCTGCAAAAATTTTAGTTTCTTCACCAGATTCTGTAAAGTTAAGAATTTGGAAAGATAATGATCTAAATGACGAAGTGGCACCAAAAGTTATGGAAAATGCTTGTTATTATACAATGGATAATGAAGCTGCATATAATTTTCTCACTGAAAATCATGGAAAATTTAATTCAGAAAAAATGATAGAACTTTCTCGACTTGTTGCAGATGAAGATGGAAATTTAGAAAATGTTGTTTACGATGCAACAAATCTTGAAATGTGGGTTGCGTATGCAAATGGGAAAGATGTAGCTAGCAGCAGACCTTATATTCATTTGGATTTAAAAGAATACTTCAAAAAATAGAAATATAAATGACAAATAAAATTACTCGTAAAGAATTTATAAAGTACTTATCAATTTCCTCTGGAGCATTATTTTCCGGATATAAATTATTTTCAAATGAAGATACACAAAATTTTATGAAACTTGGACTTGTCACTTATCAATGGGGTAAAGATTGGGATATTCCCACGCTAATTAAAAATTGTACGGATGCCGGAATTTTTGGTGTTGAATTAAGAGTTGAACATGCTCATAGTGTTGATATAAAACTAACTTCAGCAGAAAGAAAACAAGTAAAGAAAAAATTTTCGGAAAGCAAAGTTAAGATTTTAGGAATGGGAACTAATCAACAATTTGATTTTCTAGATCAAAGTGAATTAAAAAAATCAATTGAAATTGCAAAAGAATTTATAAAATTGAGTTATGATATTGGCGGTACCGGAGTAAAAGTAAAACCCAATGAATTTCATAAAGAAATTCCGCATGAGAAAACAATAGAACAAATTGGAAATTCATTAAATGAAATTGGGAAATATGCTGTCGATTTCAATCAACAAATTCGTTTAGAAGTTCACGGAAATGAAACGCAAGAATTACCAAATATTAAAGCCATGATGGATATTGCAGATCATCCAAATGTAAAAGTTTGCTGGAATTCAAATCCAGAAGATTTAAATGGACAAGGATTAGAATATAATTTCAATTTGGTAAAAAATCGTTTAGGTGATACAGTCCACGTAAGGGAATTAAATATTGGCGATTATCCTTATCAAAAATTATTGAATATGTTGAAGAAAGAAAATTATAATGGATGGATTTTATTGGAATGCAGAACTGAACCAATTGATAAAGTTCAAGCATTAATTGAACAAAGAATTATTTGGGAAAAGATGGTTGCTTAAAAATTGAATTTATTAAATCTAATTTAAACACAATTTACTCCACTTCATTTTAAATAGAAATTTCTTACTGAATATTTATGAAAAAAAACAATTCGAAAATAGCTTTCTTTTTATTTATTCACATATTTGTAATCTGTTTTTCAATCAATGCGCAAAATCAATCACAAATAAAAAATGTTATTGATAATGTTGTAACAAGATTTTACCAAAATTTTAGTGAAGAAGAATTATCAAAATTAAATAATGAAAAAGTAAGAAATTTATTAACGAGTGATGAATTAGAAATTCTATCAACTCAACATTGGATGTTTGATGTAAATGTTCCGGTTGTTGTTTCTGTTATGCAAGATAAAAATCAGCATACAATTCCTTTTTGGCTGCAAAATTCAACTTTTATTAAGACAAATTTAGAAGTAAAAAACGAACATACAACTTATTCTGTTTGGCAAAAGAAATATTCTGCCGGAAGAATTAATTTAGGTATAAATGGATTTGATAAACATAGACCTCATTATTTTGTTACTGTATTGCCTCAAAATAAAAGTGATTTATTGGAATTATCAAATTTTTATCCGGAGAATCAATATGTAGCCAAAATGGATGTTGGTTCATTCACATATCATGATTGGGATGAACTTGTTTTAACTGAAGTTCCAGAAAGTTTAAAAGGTGGTAAATTACTAACAACAATTCGTGGAAGAGCTAGAGAAGCACATCTTATAAATGCATTTAGAGAAACTGATTTTCCGTCATCTGAAAAGCCAGATAATATTATTTTAACATGGAGTGAAAATTCTTCAACAACACAATCCATTCAATGGAGAACAAATACTTCAATTCCAAATAGCGTTGTTAGATATTGGTTAAAAGAAAAAAATCCAGAAACAGAATATTTTGAGCAGAAAGCTGAAGTTAAAGTTATTGAAGATAGACTTTTACAAAATGATAGATTTGTAAATCATTTTACAGCTCAATTAAAAAATTTAATTCCGGGTTCTACGTACAATTATAAAGTTGGAAATTTTGAAAAAAATATTTGGAGTGAAATTGCAGAATTTAAAACTGCATTTAACTCTAACCAACCATTTTCGTTTATTTATTTTGGCGATACGCACAAATCAAAATCATTTGGCAATCTTGTAAATTATGTTTTCGAGAATAATCCGGATGTTTCATTTTATTCAATTGGCGGAGATTTGGTAAGCACTGGTTTGCACAGAGATGAATGGGATCAATTATTTAATTTTTCACAAAATGTTTTTAAGAATCGCCCACTTATGCCGATTCTTGGAAATCATGATAGTCAAGATGGGCTTGGTTCATGGATGTTTCAAGAATTATTTGATTTACCAAAAAATGGACCCCAAAAATTACCGTTGGAAACTACATATAGTTTCAGTTACGAAGATGCACTATTTTTAATGCTTGATGTTACTGCTCCAACTCATTATCAAACTGAATGGATTGAAAACCAACTTAAAGAATCAAATAAAAAATGGAAATTTGCTATGTTGCATTTCCCGCCGTATTCAAATGATGAAAAATATCCAGTAATTAAAAAAGAGTGGTGCAGTTTATTTGATAAATATCATGTTGATATTGTGTTTAGCGGACATGTGCATTATTACATGCGTTCCAAACCAATGTTCAATGAAAAACCAGTATCTTCAACTTCTGATGGAACCATCTATGTAATTTCAATTTCTACTGAGGATAATGATAGACCGCGAGAAATGGAAGACTATGTTGAAGTTCAGTTTGGTGGTGAATATTTATATCAGCTAATTAATATTGAAAATAATGAATTAAATTTCAAAGCAGTCAATCATAAAGGGAAAATTTTAGATAATTTTACTATCGCCAAATAAACTATTAGGAGATTTTTATGATTTTTAGAT
>JBGSKB010000367.1:0-5371 GCA_041741395.1 Melioribacteraceae bacterium | reverse complement strand
CAACCGGATCTGTTGTGCCGTCATCGCATGAAATGAACGAAATACTTAAAACTGCAATAAGTGCTAATAATAAAATCTTTTTCATTTATTTGTATTCTCCTTTTATAATTATTTTTTAACCAAATTAAAACTAACCGAATTTTTATCAACTAAAGTTGTAAAAGTTCCCGAATATGTTTTTCCATCTGCAGAAATTTTACCGGAATATTTTCCTTTAAATCTGCTGTGTAATTGATCTGCCATTGTTAGTGCTTTTGTATCTGGATTTATAGTTCCTTTAACTTCTTGATTTATTGGATTACGGTAATTTATTGTAATTTTACCGGAAACTTCATTTCCCTCTTGAGAAGTAATTGTTAAAATTGTTAATCTGCTATCCAACTTTCCTTGCCAAACACCAACTAATAGTTTTTCTGCAATTACATTTTCAACTTTTTCAGCAGTTTTTTCAAGATTTGTTGCTACTGAATCAACCACTTTTTCAGTAGTTTCTCCAACTTTTTCTACCGCATCTTTTGTTACTTCACTTGCTTTTTTTGCAGCATCATCCATTGTTTCTTTTGTTTTATCGCAACTTATCAATATCAAAGCCGCAACAACAATTAAAGATAAAAGCAAAAACTTATTACCTTTATTTGTTAAACTTCCTTTTAACATTTAGTTTCCTCCTTTTGATTAATTTGATTTATTATTCTACCTAAAAATAATCTTAAAATTAGTGATATCATAAATAATTTAAGCATTTTTTAATTAGATGCTGTAGTCTTTTAGTATGAAATTTTTACCTATAATTTTTCAGTGTTTTCCTTAATATCCGGAGGATTCCAGCCAACAATTGAACCGGATTTTATTAGGGAGAAATATGGACTGAGTGTTGTCCCAGGAAGCGTTCGTACACTATCTTCTATTTTAATTGGACCCATACCGGTTCCAGCCCCAAGTTTACAATTATTTCCTATTTCAATAATTCCATATCTAAATTTTCCAGAGCCTTCATAAGCGTGAACAGTTAATCTTGTAAAAGCTCCCATCAAAGTATTTTCACCAATAAATATTAATTCCGGTCTAAAATGATCAAGCCAAACCAATTGCATTATTTCTGAACCTTTACCAACGTGAATTCCCATGGATCTGTAGAGTTTATTTTTTAAAAGAGTCCCTTTCATTAAAAAAGAAATTGCAACTTGAAAAACCAGCAAAGTTCTTCTTCCAAAAGGTAAATTTAAAACTCGCCAATTAATTGAATTTTTTTCTTCCGGAGAACCAAGTCCGGAAAAAGTATAATGTCTTCTTACTGGAGTTAAAAATTTTTCTAAATTTGTTTTTCCTTCTTCAGTTTTGGGATTTAATAAATTTACATCTGTTCCGGTTCCACCAGATGTTTTGCTGATTGTAATTGTTCTGTTTTTTTGCTTTCCTAATTTTATTGCTCGTTCAATAATCTCTATTGTTACAAGCTTAATAACTTCTTCTGGAGTTTTATTTCTGAATTTTTTCAATTTACTATCTCCACAAATTTTAAAAACTTAAAAACCAATTGCTAAACCTCCTCTGCGGGGATCGGCAGCTCCGTAAATATTTTTATTGTTTTCATCAATAAGAATTGATTGAGCTGAACCTAAAACTGTGAAGGCATCATTTCTGTTGCCAAATTTATAACCCATATTTTCTAAATTTAATTTTACATCTTTACTAATTGCAAATTCTTCAAGGTAAATTATATCCGGCATCCATTGATGATGAATTCTTGGGGCATTTACCGCTTCTTGAATATTCATTCCAAAATCGATAACATTTAGAATTACTTGAAGAACAACCGTAATTATTGTTGATCCGCCGGGCGAGCCGACAATTATAAATGGTTTATCATTTTTCAAAACAATTGTAGGAGTCATCGAACTAAGCATTCTTTTCTCAGGTTCAATTGAATTTGCTTTGCTTCCCATTAATCCAAACTGGTTTGATTCACCCGGTTTTGAACTAAAATCATCCATTTCATTATTTAGCAAAAATCCCGCTCCTTCAACAATAATTTTTGAGCCAAACCCCGAATTTATTGTGGTTGTAACACTCACCGCATTTCCATCTTTATCATAAACTGAATAGTGCGTTGTTTCTGTGCTTTCATTAATTTCAGTTGGAATTTGTGTTGTTATATTTTCTGAAGGAACTGCGAATGATTGTAATTTTTCAAAAATACTTTTTGCATATTCTTTAGAAGTTAATTTCTCTTTCGGCACCGGAAAGAAATCTTCATCACCTAAATGATATGTTCTATCGGCATAAACATATTTCATTGTTTCAACAAGTTTATTTAAATAAGCGCTGCTATTCCAATCATCTTTCTGAAAAGAAAAACTTTCCAAAATATTTAACATTTCAACAATTGCAATTCCACCGGAGCTTGGCGGACCCATGGAAATTATTTTATGATCTCTATAACTTCCTTCAAGTGGAATTCTTTCAATAGGTTTATAACTTTTAAGATCTTCATGAGTTATGTAGCCGTTCATTTTTTCAACTTGTGAAATAAATAAATCGGCTACTTCGCCGGAGTAAAATCCATCTTTTCCATTTTTCTTAATTTCTTCAAGAGTATTTGCTAAATCTTTTTGAATAAAAAGATCATTCTCTAAATAAGGTTCACCATTTTTAGAAAATATTTTATACGAAGATGGATATTTTTTAAATTCATCCAAATGATATTTGAATGAGTTTGCATCAGATTCATCTAAAATAAAACCATTTCTTGCCAAATCAATTGCTGGCTGAATAACTTCCGCCAAACTTAAAGTTCCATATTTTTCCAAAGCATATATTAATCCCGAAACACTTCCCGGAACACCAACAGAAGTTATTCCTTCTTGACTTAATTCCGGTTTAAATTTCCTGGTTTCATCCAAATACATATCTTTGTGAGCAGATTTTGGAGCTTTTTCCCTAAAATCTATTGAAGTATTTTTTCCATCTTTGAGATGCAAAACCATAAATCCGCCGCCGCCTAAATTTCCGGCATAAGGATAAGTTACAGCCAGCGCAAACCCAACTGCAACCGAAGCATCAACTGCATTTCCGCCTTTTTTTAAAATCTCAACACCAACTTCAGAGGCGTAAGAACTTGCAGAAACTACCATTCCATTTTTAGCTTTTACTGGGCGGGCAGTTTGGGAATATAATTCAATTTGAAAAAAAGTAATTATAATTAGGATTAAACCTATCGATTTTGCAATAACGAAATAATTTTTCACAGTTTTTTATTTAATGTTTTTGAATATGTTAGATATATTAACATAAGAAATTTATTTTTATTTTGCAGAATCCTTAAAGGAGAAATTATGGCATTTAATTTAAGAAACAGAAACTTTTTAAAACTTTTAGATTTTACTAAAGAGGAACTAAGTTTTTTACTCGAACTTTCAAAAAATCTTAAAGCAGCTAAATATGGCGGATATGAAGAGCAAAAATTAAAAGGCAAAAACATTGCGCTGATTTTTGAAAAAACTTCAACAAGAACAAGATGTGCTTTCGAAGTTGCAGCATTTGATCAAGGCGCAAATGTTACATATTTGGGTCCAAGCGGCTCGCAGATTGGCCACAAAGAATCTATGAAAGATACCGCAAGGGTTTTGGGAAGAATGTATGATGGAATTGAATATCGCGGATTTGGACAAAGTATTGTTGAAGAATTGGGAAAATATGCCGGAGTTCCGGTTTGGAATGGATTAACAGATGAATTTCACCCGACTCAAGTTTTAGCAGATTTTATGACAATGTTAGAACATTCCAACAAACCACTTTCAGAAATTTCTTATTGTTATTTGGGCGATGCAAGAAATAATATGGGAAATTCGCTTTTGGTCGGCGGAGCAATAATGGGAATGGATGTAAGACTTTGTGCACCAAAAGAAAATTTACCCGATAAAAAACTTGTCGATCAATGCAAAGAAATTGCAAAAAAATCCGGAGCTAAAATTACTTTAACCAGTGATGTTAAAGTTGGCGTTAAGGGAGTTGATTTTCTTTATACAGATGTTTGGGTTTCAATGGGCGAACCAAAAGAAGTTTGGGAAGAAAGAATTAAACTTCTCAAACCATATCAAATAAATATGAAAATAATAAAAGCAACCGGAAATCCAAATGTTAAATTTATGCACTGCTTACCAGCTTTTCATAATAGAGAAACCAAAATGGGTGAGGATATTTTTCAGAAATTCGGATTGGACGGAATGGAAGTAACAGATGATGTTTTTGAATCAGAAAATTCAATAGTTTTTGATGAAGCTGAAAATAGACTTCATACTATAAAAGCAATTATGGTGGCAACTTTAGGAAATTAATAAAACTTCAAAATAAAACTTTGCTCAAAAAATATTTTGGGCAAGGTTTCAATTCATCTTTACATAGTAATTTTACTTTACCTTCTAAAAAAAACTTGTACAAAGAAAATATTTTTGTATTTTATAATTTAAACATTCCACTATTGTAAAATTCCTTTACCCCGATTCATAAATAACATATTTCTAAACCGTTATAGGAGAACTGCATGTCTCAAAAAAACTTAAAAGAGTATTGGCAGAAGAATATTAGAATTGTATTGATTCTATTAAGCATTTGGTTTTTTGTTTCTTATGTAATCAGCATTTTCTTTGTTGATATTTTAAACAGTTTTAGTATCGGAGGAGCAAAACTTGGTTTCTGGTTTGCTCAGCAAGGTTCAATTTACATTTTTATAATTTTAATTTTTGTATATGTAATGTACATGAACAAATTAGATAAAGAATACGATGTGCATGAATAATTAACAATATTATTGATTAAAAATTTTTACTTTGGGAGAAATTTTATGAGTGTGCAAATATGGACTTTTATTATTGTAGGATTATCTTTTGCAGTTTATATTGGTATTGCTTTTTGGTCAAGAGCCGGATCAACAAAAGATTTTTATGTTGCTGGCAGAGGTGTTCATCCAATAGTAAATGGTATGGCAACTGCTGCCGATTGGATGTCTGCTGCTTCGTTTATTTCGATGGCTGGTTTAATTTCTTTTATGGGTTATGATGGTGCAGTTTTTCTAATGGGTTGGACTGGCGGATATGTATTACTTGCTCTTTTGCTTGCACCATATTTAAGAAAATTTGGAAAGTTTACTGTTCCGGATTTTATTGGTGACCGGTATTATTCAAATATTGCCAGAACTGTGGCAATCATTGCTGCGATAGTTGTTTCATTTACATACGTAGCCGGACAGATGCGCGGAGTTGGTGTTGTTTTTGCAAGATTTTTAGAAGTTCCAATTAATACAGGTGTTTATATTGGAATGGCAATTGTTTTTATTTATGCTGTTATTGGCGGAATGAAAGGCATTACATAT
>JBGSKB010000366.1:0-2440 GCA_041741395.1 Melioribacteraceae bacterium | reverse complement strand
CTCATTTACTTTTTATTTGATTTAAGTAACCAAGACATCATTTTTCTCAATTCACCACCAACCTTTTCAATTCCGTGTTCTTGATTTGATTTGCGCAGTTTACTAAAATTTGGTGAACCATTTTTAATTTCACTTATAAATTCATTTGCAAAACTTCCGTCTTGAACTTCAGTTAATATCTTTTTCATTTCATTTTTTGTTTCTTGAGTAATTAATCTTGGTCCTCTTGTCATTCCGCCATATTCTGCGGTATCACTTACAGAAAAATTCATTCTTGAAAGTCCGCCTTCATAATAAAGATCAACTATTAATTTCATTTCATGCATGCATTCAAAATATGCTAATTCCGGTGGATAACCGGCTTCAACTAAAACATCAAATCCGGCTTTAATTAATTCAGCAGAACCACCACACAAAACTGCTTGTTCACCAAATAAATCAGTCTCGGTTTCATTTTTAAAATTTGTTTCAATCACACCAGCTTTGGTTCCGCCAATTCCCTTTGCCCATGCTAAAGCTAAACCAAGAGTATTTCCGGTGTAATCTTGATGAACTGCAATCAAACATGGAACTCCATTTCCTTGTTCAAAAGTTCTACGGACTAAATGTCCCGGACTTTTTGGTGCAATCATCATAACATTTACATTTGCCGGTGGAACAATTTGTTTGTAGTGAATATTAAATCCATGACCAAATGCTAATGTATCACCTTCTTTAATATTTGGAGCAATTTCAGAATCGTAAACATCTTTTTGTGTTTGATCAGGCAGAAGAATCATTATTACATTGGAATTTTTCACAGCCTCCGCAACAGTTAAAACTTTTAATCCGGCTTCTTCGGCAACTTTCCAATTTTTACTGGATTCTTTTAATCCAACGCAAACACTCATTCCGCTATCTTTCAAATTTAAAGTATGTGCGTGCCCTTGACTTCCATAACCAAGAACCGCAATTTTTTTATCCTTTAAGTTATCCAGTGAAGCGTCTTGATCATAATAAACTTTCATTATTTCTCCATTTATTTTATTTTACTTTTTTTACTACTTGGCAGAATTTGTTCACCTCTTTTTAATGCAACAGTTCCTGATCTGGCCATTTCCTTAATTCCAAAAGGAAGAAAAACATTAACTGCAGCTTCAATTTTTTCAGGAGGTCCCGTAATTTCAAGAGTTATTGATTTGTTATTTATATCTACAACTTTTCCTCTAAAAATATCAGCTAAATTTTTGATTTCTTGAAGTGAATTATTTTCAAGATTTACTTTAACTAGAGCAAGTTCACGAACTGTTTTGGGTTCCATGCTTAAATCAACAACTTTAATTGTATCAATAAGTCTATTTAATTGTTTTACAACTTGATCAAGAATTTGATCATTTCCTTGTGTAACAATAGTCATTCTTGAGACTTCTTCAATCTCAGTTTGGCCAATAGAAATAGAGTGAATATTAAAACCTTTTCCACTGAACATTGTTGCTACTCTATCAAAAGCACCAAAGGTATTTTCAACTAAAACCGAAATTGTTCTTTTCATTTATTTACACCATTTTTTTTGGATTAAGTCTTTTAACTATCATATCGCTAACAGAACCACCAGAAGGAACCATTGGGAAAACCATATCTTCTTTAACAACTTTAAATTCTATAAGTGAAGGACCGTCATTATAATTTAAAACAATATCTAGTAACCCATCAACTTCATCTATTTTATCTGTTGAAAATGATTTTACTCCAAATGCCTCAGCAACTTTTGTAAAATCCGGATTACTTTTACTTAAATCTGTAAAACTATATTTTTCTGCATGATATAATTCTTGCCACTGTCTAACCATACCTAAAAAGCTATTGTTAATAATTATAAATTTGATTGGTAATTTGTAAGCAACTGCAGTAATAAGTTCTTGAATATTCATTTGAAAACCACCATCTCCACTGAAAGAAATGATTGGTTTGGTTTTATCAGCAAATGCAGATCCAATTGAAGCCGGTACTGAAAAGCCCATTGTCCCTAATCCACCGCTTGTAACATGAGATCTTGGATTTACGAATTTGTAATATTGAGCAACCCACATTTGATGCTGTCCGACATCTGAAACAATTATTGCATTACCATTGGTTTTTTCAGAAATTCTTTCAATAACATATTCAGTTCTTAATTTAATATCATCTTTTTCATAACACAACGGGCAATCTGTTCTCCACTGATTGATTTGTTTCCACCATTCAGTAAGATCAGCTTTCCCAGTTAATTCGCTAGCAATTTCTGCAATAACATGTTTTACATCCCCCACAATTGGAAGATCTACTAATACGTTTTTGTCAATTGCAGTGGGATCAATATCAACATGAATTTTATATGAATTTGGAGAAAATGTTTCAATATTACCAGTTACACGATCATCAAATCTTGCACCTAATGCTATCAAAACATCGCATTCATTAA
>JBGSKB010000365.1:0-3725 GCA_041741395.1 Melioribacteraceae bacterium | reverse complement strand
TTAATTGTAATAAGATTTTTCTCAAGTAAAGTATTTAAAATATAATCTGAATTTACGCCTCTAATTGTTTCTATTTCCGGTTTAGTTATCGGCTGCTTATAAGCAACGATTGCCAAAGTTTCAAGCGCAGCTTGGCTTAACCTTCTTTTACTTTTTTCTGTTGATAGAAATCCAACATATTTTGCATATTCCGGTTTAGTACCAAAAACAAATCCCTCCGCAATTCTTATTAAACGAAAAGAAGATTCTTCATTATTATATTTTTCATTTAATTCATTTACTGAATTTTCAACATCAGAAATATTTATAGAAATATCATCACCATCAATTTCTTTAATTGCCTTAATAATTTCTTCCGGCGGAATCGGATCATCAGATGCAAAAATTAGCGATTCAATAATTGATTTGTAAATATTATCCATTGTTTAATGCGTAAACCTCAAAGTCATTAAATTTAGGTGATTCGATCAATCCAATTTTACCCATTTTTACTAATTCTAATAAGGCAATAAATGTAACAACGATTCTAATTCTTTCATTCATCTCTTTTACCAAAGTTATAAAATGTACTTTCCCAAATTCTTTTACTTTAGATAAAATAAAATCAATTTGCTCATCAATAGTTACATTTAATTTTTTCACTTCATGCAAAACTGGTTTTGGCTTTTCCATCAATGCTGATTGGAATGCTTTTATTAAATCATAAATTGTAACATTTCTTAGAAGAGTTTCCAATTCCCCTTGATGTTGAGCTTCATCATTTTCAAAATTTCCGCGGTATGAAACTTTTCTATGATTAGCTTCCAAGAAAGAAAATTCATCGGACATTTCTTTATATCTTTTATACTCAATAAGCGCATTTACTAAATCCATTCGCGGATCAATTTCTTCGCCCTTATTATCAATTTCTTTTGGAAGAAGCATTCTAACTTTTATTTGCATAAGTGTTGCAGCCATTAACAAAAAATCGCCGGCAATTTCTAAATCTAACTTTTCTAAAAGACTTAAATATTCTATAAACTCTTTTGTAATTCGAGAAATTGGAATATCGTAAATATCCAACTCGTCTCTGCGAATAAAAAATAATAGAAGATCCAGCGGACCTTCAAAAGTATTTAATTTAATTTTATACAATCGTCATCCAATTTTCATTGCTTCTCTTACTTCTTGCATTGTTTGTTGTGCAACTTTTCTTGCCCGCATTTCTCCATCAAAAATTATTTCTTCAACCTTGGTTAATTTATTTTCCAAATATTTTCTTTTTTCAAGAATTGGATTTAAGAATAAATTCATTTTTGAAGCACAATTTAATTTGCAATCTACACAACCCAAAGCACCGCTTCTGCAGCCAGCTTCAATCTCTCGAATTTCTTGTTCATTAAACTTTTTATGATAACTAAAAACCAAACAAACTTCCGGATTTCCCGGATCATTTTTTCGAATTTTTTGCGGATCAGTTTTAGCCTTTTTCAATTTATTGATTACTTCTTGCGGTTCATCAGAAAGTAAAATTGTATTACCAAGTGATTTACTCATTTTAGATTCACCATCTAAACCAACCAATCTTGAAAATTTAGTCAGCAAAGGTTTAGGTTCTCTAAAAACAAATCCATATTGGTTATTAAACTTTCTCGCAATTTCTCGAGTGATTTC
Organism: Melioribacteraceae bacterium; assembly: GCA_041741395.1. Lineage (GTDB taxonomy): Bacteria > Bacteroidota > Ignavibacteria > Ignavibacteriales > Melioribacteraceae. Next base: position 2,072 of record JBGSKB010000365.1, on the reverse strand, counting down.
AACATTTGGAACTTGATCTTCGCCAACCGGAACTGCCTCACCTTTGTATAATAAAATATCGGCGGATTGCAAAACCGGATAACCTAAATGTCCAAAAACAATATTCTCAATATTTAAATCTCTAACTTGATCCTTTAAAGTTGGATTTCGCTCAAGTCTGGCTTTGGTAATCAGCATCGAAAAAATTAAAAACAATTCATTATGTTCTTTAATTTGCGACTGGCGAAAAAAAGGTGCTTTCTCATTATCAAGTCCAACAGCCAACCAATCAATCACCATATCAATTGTGTTTTTATAAATTTGATCAGTTTCCAATTGAGTAGTTAAAACATGCAAATCAGCAATTAAATGAAAACTTTCATATTCATTTTGTAGTTTAACCCAATTTTCTAAAGCTCCGACATAATGTCCAAGATGCAATTTCCCTGTTGGACGCATTCCGCTTAAAATTCTTTTTTTTCGTTCAGTCATAATTCCAAAACTTTACAATAATTTAATAATGAAGCCTAAAATTACAAAAATTGTTTATTAAAAATTTAGAAAAGTAATTTGTGAGGTTGGAATTGAAAATTACGAAAAGTTGGACTTTACAGAAGGTTATTCTGGAATTATAATTTTAATATCATCAATAAAAATTGATTTTCCGAGAAGCGATTCATATTCAGAAACAAATTCAAATTTATCAACTTTCTTCCAATCATATTTATTAGAAGGATTATGCCAAACTCCATTTTCATAAGCGCCGCTTTCTTTAAATTCTTTTAATGGAATTAAAAAATCTATCCATTTATTTGTTTCGTTAGAAATTATTAGAAAACTTTTTCGCCAAGCTTGATCACTTATTTCATCAATTTTAGAATCAGTAAATCTCAAATCTATTTTTATATTTTGATGACTAAATTTAAGTGAAAATTTTATTGCAGCGTTTTTATCAACCAATTTTTCTAAATCTTTTTCAGGATAAAAATCAAAAGTAATTGAATTATATCGTTCTGCATTTTTCCATAAAATTGAATAATTGCCTTCAATTTTATCTTCATCAGAAAATTTAATATTCAATTTATTATTTGATTTTATTGGCTGAATTCCACTTTCTGTAAAATCCGAAAATATTTTAAATTCATTATTTTCTGAAATTACTTTCAAATAAGATATAGGAGTAAAATCTAAAGATTGCAAAAGACTTAAATCAATTTTTGAATTATCATTGAACAAACCAAAATCTCCGTTAAAATCCCAAACAGTCCAAGGAATATTATTTTTAGAAAAATTTTCGCTTATAAATTCATACCAATTATTTCTACTTATATTTTCCAATTTTGATTTAAGTGATCCAAATTCTCCGCAAAATATTTCAACTTTTTTTTCATCTTTAAACTTTATAATTGATTGAATTAATTTGGCAATATTAAAAGTTGTGCCTTCAATATTGTATTTATTGAAAATGCTTTCGATCCAAGTTTGAGAAAATGAAGAATCTAAATACGGCATTTTTTCTTTAGAATATGGGAAAGGAATATTTTTTACTTTTTCCATTGATGGATTTATCCAGCTTGCACCTTGATGTGTAAATAAAAATGGTTCATAAAAATGAAAAGTGTAGATAATATTTTTGTCATCAAATAATTGCAACGAATCCAAATCTTTATAATTATTGAAATTTGCGGCTCCAACAATTATAGTATGAATTGAATCAATTTTTCTAATTTCATTAACAACTTTCGTTTGAATTTTATTCCATTTTAAATTAGAAATTCCATGCGGTTCATTTAGAACTTCGTAATAAATTAAGTTTGTGCGATTTTTAAAATGTTCTGAAATTTGTTTCCAGACAGGTAATAAGATTTCTTTAACATTTTGCTCAGTATTTTTCGAACGACTAATTTTCAGATTTGAGCTTTGGTTAATTGAATGATTATCAATTATTAAATTTATTTTTTCTTCTTCTGCCCAATCACAAGTTTTATCAAGTAAAAAGAAAATGTAAGGATCAATTTTAAAATTTGATGAATCAATTATCATCGCATGGAAATTAATTGGAAGTCGAATAATATTACATCCAATTGATTTTA
>JBGSKB010000364.1:0-1792 GCA_041741395.1 Melioribacteraceae bacterium | reverse complement strand
TATCAATTCTTTTTTGGGTGGGACTTTTGAAAAATTATTTTGCCATAATATTTGTAATCATCAGTTTGTTTGGCTGCGCAAAAGCAATTCATATTACAAAGTTGAATGAAAATGCCGAAATAATTTCACAGTTTGGCAATTCTCCACAAAGGAATTTTTATTTTGATAAAAACATTGAAATATCAAAAACTTCTATTTGGGATAAAAGTACGTATGGTAGTTTTGCTGCTTCTCCGTTTACAGCTTATGATAGTATTTTATTTGTTTCGGATTTAGGCGGAAGAATTGCGGCTTTAAATATTCTAAGTGGGAAAAAACTTGGTGAAATAAAATTTAAAGGCGGAATTGAACAAACTCCAATTATCGATAAATCCCAAATAATTTTTGTTGTTAATGTAGAAAAAGAAAATTATTCCTCATTAATAGTTTATGATTTATTAACCGGAAAAGAATTTAGAGAATTAAAACTTGACGGAAAAATTGCTAACGAATTAATTTTTCAGAATGAGAAAATTTATATTCTTACAGATTTTGGAAAATTATATAAAATATCTAATACTGGTATGAATGAATGGGAAATAGATTTAAAAGAAAAATTCTATTCTGATCCGGCAGCAGATGACGAAAATTTATTTGCATGTTCAATTTCTGGAAATTTATATTCAATTAATTTGAATGATGGAAATATTAATTACAAAATAAAAATTTCAGAAGGAGTTCAAAGCGGAATTACAGTAAATAATTATTCTTTATTCCTTGGTGATGAAAATGGAAATATTTTTTCTATCGATAAAAACTCTGGGAAAATTAATTGGGAATTTAAAACAAAATTTAAGATAAAAAATATGCCGGCAATTGATTTAAATTCAGTTTATGTCGGAAATTTAAACGGAGATATGTATTCAATAAATTTAAATGATGGCAAACAAAATTGGAAATTTGAATCGAAAGGTTTAATAAATACAACGCCATTAATTTTTGATAATATTATAATTCAGCCAAATATGAATATGGACATTGATATTCTTGATAAATCAAATGGGGAATTAGTTGATAAAATTATGTTTGAAGGTAGGTGCAGAACTTCTCCATTTTATTACAGAAATAAAATATTTTTTGGAATTGATAAAGATGATGTTTTTTGTTTTTCGGTAAAGGAAAAATAAATGAGAAAAATATTAGCATTAATACATATTATATTTTCTGTAATAAATTATGCTCAAGATACATCAAATGTGAATTTTGAAAAGAATATTCAGATAAATATTTTAAATGAAAATACTGAACAAAATCTTGATAAAAATCCATTAATAAAAATTCGTCCCTTAAGAATTTGGGATATGAATTTTAATAATCAAAATAGAAAAATTTCAGAATTAAATTCTTCTTTCAATTTCAAATTGGAAAAAGAAAGTTTTGTTGAATCTGATTTATTTTATATTGTCGTTGGATCTGCAGTTGCTTTTGGTACTGCTGCAGCATATTTGAAAACCGAATCGGATAAAAACTATGAAAAATACAAACTCACCGGCAATAGAAATTATTTAAACAAAACAAACAATTTGGATGTTTACAGTAGTGTTGCGCTAGGGGCACTTCAAATTAATTTTGGTTATTTGATTTATAGATTTCTTACCGATTAAGAAAATAAGTTTAAATAATTATTATTTTAATTCCATTCTATAATAACTATGAAATTTAAAACAAAGAAAAATAAAGATGCCATCTTTTGTGAATTTTTAGATTTGTCGTTTTGTTAAAAGAAATCAACAAAAAAACCAATTCCAAATTG
>JBGSKB010000363.1:0-3701 GCA_041741395.1 Melioribacteraceae bacterium | reverse complement strand
AATTGACTTGACCCCCATTTAAAAATAATGATTTTATTACAATTTATTTATAAAAATATTTTGTTAATGTTTCGTATTTCAACAAGATCTAAATAAGTCTAGTTCAAATAGCAAAGCAATGAATTTAGTGAAATAAACGTTTTACAAAATCTTAGATTTGTTCTGCGGTTCAAATTGCTTTTTAAAACAGTAATGTCTTGCAAACAATTTTTTCCCAAAATTTCAATAAAATATGTAAAGAAGATTATTATTATGAAAAAGTTTGATTATATTCGCAATTAAATTATAGCAAAAATATTCAACGATATTATTAAAATCTCCTTTTAAAATTCGTAAAAACTAACCACTTTTTTTTTGAAGATGTTTTATTGACAAAAACGAGATAAATATGGAAATCCAAAATAAGTCATATTCATTAGCAAAAGAAAAAATAAAAGTATTATTACTCGAAAACCTGCATGAAAACGCCTCCATTTTTTTTACCGAGCACGGATTTAGCAATGTTGAGTGTTATAATAAATCTCTAGAAAAAGAAGAACTGATTGAAAAGATAAAAGATGTTCATCTTATTGGTATTCGTTCCAAGACTAACTTAACAAATGAAATTTTAGCACATGCAAAAAAGTTGATTGCTATTGGCTGCTATTCAATTGGCACAAACCAGGTTGATTTAGATGCTGCACGTCAATTTGGAATTCCGGTATTTAATGCACCGTTTTCTAATACAAGATCTGTTGCTGAATTAGTTATAAGTGAATGTATCTTTTTGATTAGAGGGATTCCGGAGAAAAATTTTAATGCGCATGATGGGAAATGGGAAAAGGACTCATCTCATTCTCACGAAGTTAGAGGAAAGAATTTAGGAATTGTTGGCTATGGACACATTGGTTCTCAAGTTTCAATTCTTGCTGAGGCATTGGGAATGAATGTTTACTACTATGATATCACAAAAAAGCTGAATTACGGGAATGTAATATCTTGTGCAACTTTAGAGGAACTATTAAAAGTATCTGATATTGTAACGCTTCATGTGCCTGAAAATGAAACAACAAAAAATATGATTACTGAACGCGAATTATCATTAATGAAGAAAGGAGCTTTCCTAATTAATGCGTCTCGCGGAACTGTTGTAAATCTTGAAGACTTGTATCAATCTTTAGAACAAAAACATCTTGCCGGTGCCGCAATTGATGTTTATCCCGAAGAACCTGTATCCAACCAAGTACCATTTGTTAATCCGTTGCAAAAATTTCAGAATGTAATACTTACACCTCACATTGGCGGAAGCACTTTAGAAGCTCAAGCTAACATTGCTTTAGAAGTTTCTGATAAATTAGTTCATTATTGTGATGTTGGCTCTTCAATTGGTGCAACAAACTTTGTTCAGATTTCACTTACACCAAACCTTGATCGTCAGAGATACTTACACATTCACAAAAATCAGCCCGGTGTTTTGAATAAAATTACGAATGTGTTCACTTCAAGGAATCTAAACATTGCATCCCAGTATTTACAGACGGATCAATATATTGGTTATGTAATTATTGATATTGATAGCAAAGAACATAATGATGATATCATTCGAGAACTAAAAGCGATTCCCGAAACAATAAAAGCAAGAGTGTTGCTGTAATGGATGGCGGATTTAAGAGAACAAAACTTGTAATTGTAAATAGTTTTGTGCAAATGGAAATTTAAGAACTTTAATTAAATGTTTTTTCAAATAAGTTTATTCAACATTATAGAGCTTCAATTCGCTTTGCCTTCTTGTAATTATTTAAACCATATTTAAACCTTATTCACTAAAAATTTTTCCTACACGAGCTGCTTGACCCTTATAGTCAAATGTGAAGTCTGTAAGTCTGCTGAAAGTCCATTTATTATTGAGAACTATACGAATATGAAATGAATACTTCAATATGTTTCGGTAAGTTAACAAAAATAAATAAACCACTAAATAAATAATTCTATAAACTTATTTTACAGACTCTTTAAAAATTTTTGTGTGTTTTCAAAAACTAATAATTATTAAGAAAAAATTTGTCAACTTCTAATTGATACAAATTTCTCATTATTTTATTTTAAATGTATGCCTAATTTTTTTCAACATGAATACTTCCACCGGAGCTTCTTAGATATAAATCCGGACCACCATTATTTATTTTACCATTTAATTTAGAACGATCCATTGTTCCTTTCATTGTAATTGGAAAATCTGTACTAACTGATCCTCCACTTGTTTTTGCATCAAGGTTAACACCAATATTTTCTGCCAATTTTACAGTAATTCCACCACCGGAAGTTGATAGCGAACAATTCTTTTTTGGTTGTTCAAGGATTGAAGCAAAAACCGAACCTCCTGAAGTTGAGGCATTGATTGTTCCGTAAACCTCATTTACTGTTATTCCCCCGCCAGATGTTTCTGCCTCGACTGTTCCCTTACATTTTTCAATATTAATGCCGCCGCCTGATGTATGAACATTTAAATTTCCATCACATTCACCAACTGTAATTCCTCCGCCGGACGTATTGCCATCAATATCTCCTGTAATATTTCCAAATGTTAAACCACCTCCGGATGTTTCTGCTTTTACATATCCATTCAAATCTCCAACAGTAATTCCACCTCCACTTGTTGTTAAATCAGTATTATACTTTGTCGGTACTGTTATCTCAAATTTTACATCAAGTTTGTTCCATTTATTTCCGCTAAAAATATTATTCAGCCAATTTTTACTGCCTTTATATTTAGCAATAATTTTAAGATTAGAACCGTTTTGATCATATTGAATATTAAAATTGTCAAATAATTTTTTGGCAAATTCATCATCATCCGTTTTTGCTTTATAATATACAACTACATTAATTGTTTCACTTTCATGGGATTTTACAGTTATTGAACCTTTGTCAGTTTCAATATAAAGTATGCCTCCGGATTTTACATTAAAACTTTTTTTTTCAGTTTTATCAATTGATGCAAATATTGTGAAGTTTGTTATTAAAAGTATTGCTAAAAAAAAGTAACTTTTTCTAATATTCATTTCATCTTCCTCTTTATTTTATCATAGAATTAATATTATTGATCAATTATTTAGACTGATAAAAATTGAAAAGGTTGCGGCACGAATTACTTAATTCTTGTTAAAATTTATAATCTCAAGATCGGAGGAAATCTTTTTTAATATCAACCTTATTTTTTGCTCAAAATCTTACTTCTGAAATGACATTGCCAATTGTTTGGTTATTTATCAATTCAAAAAAAATAAAAAAAAGTGAATCAATTTTATTTTGGCAAAATAACTGGTTAATTCGGTGAGCATGGTTTAGAGCCGGAGTGGGTCGATATGTGAACCATAGTTGTCGCCTATTTTGGTTTTTACTTTCGGAGTTGCAATTTTATTGATTGGAAATTTGCCATTTGTAAGAGGTGTTTAAATAAATGATTGAAAGTACTTATTTGATTTTCAATTTTGGCTATGTGGGAATAACCTGATCTGACTGAGGCTTTGTAGACGGAACCTAACCGTTGATTCGGGATTTGAGTTTTTGAGCTACTTTGGAGCAATTCTAAATGTAAAAAAGAGCCGTCCCCCAGCTCTTAATTTGTTTGGATTTTTTCAAGCTTGCTAAATTGTTCTTCGTAAAATTGACGCAATTCTATTGCATTTCATTTGTTGATGTAGGTGTCAAGCAGTATCTTT
>JBGSKB010000362.1:0-3787 GCA_041741395.1 Melioribacteraceae bacterium | reverse complement strand
GTATCCAATCATACTCGCTTCAACATCATGTGAACCTGGAGGGACCCTTAAAATTATAAAAACTCCATTTATATTTGTTGCTGCACCAAGATTTGTTCCTTTCAGGATAATATTAACACCAACCAGCGGTTCACCAGTTTCTGAATCAACTACTGTTCCTCTAATTTTTCCAGTTGTAGATGAAAATAATGATGTTGTTAAAGTGAAAAGAAGTAAAATTAAAGTGAATTTTCGCTTCATATGATCTTCTCCATATAAATGGAAACATCAACAAAAAATGAATTTATTGTAACTATCCTCTAAAATTAAGAGAATGCAATCGTTTGTCTTATATCAATTCAAATTATAGTTTTTATTTTCAAAATGCAAATTAAATTATTATTACATTTTTTAGTAAAATAACATTATAAATACAATGCTTAAAAATTTTTAAATTCTAGCCTATTTAATTAATTCTAGACCGAGGAAAAAATCAGTATTATTTACTAATGCATGTACTAATGCAGAATAAAAGACATTTTTTGTTTTAAGATATGTATATCCGTAAGCCCAACCAGCGAATGAAGCCAAAGCAACAAAAATTATTGAACCGGCATGAAAATGAACAATTCCAAAAATTACACTTGTAATTGCTAAAGATGAATAACTTCCAATTTTATCAAATTTTTTAATTTCGAAAATGTATGCAAGTAAGAACAAAATAATTGTTGAAGTTAAAATCATACACCCATATTTTCCTTTCATAAAATATCCGGTTAGAATGGAAAGACTTGCTAAAATTATAAATCCCCATTTCCAAAATGTAAACCATTTTTGTGATTGATAAATTCTTTTTGAAAGTAAATTTTGAAACAATCCCCTAAAAAATAATTCCTCAAAAATTGCGGTGTGTAAAAAAACAGTAATAACTTTTCTAATTCCATCAAGAATTAGATTTAATGATATTTCTTGAAATCCGACAAATTTTATGAATTCAAAATTAAATCCAATAATTAATGCGATAACATAAAAGGAAATCCATGAAATTATTGAAATTATTAAAAACCTTAGACTAAAAGTTAGATAAAATCCAACATCATTTAATTTTCTAATAATTGAAAAGCTATAAACGGCAATTAGAATAATTATGATTCTAAAAAGCGAATCAAATCCGCCACCGTTATAGGGCAGATTTGTATTTGGTTCAAATTTTACAAGTGTCGTGGGAAGTAAAAAAATTGTAAATGTGAAAAAATCAATCCAGTCTATTTTATATAAATTTTCATTTTTGGATAAAAATATTAGTGTTGGAAACAAAACAAAAAACGGGAATAAAAATGAAGTACCTTTTAATGGATTTTCACCATTTACAATAATATATGAATAGTAAATTAGGATTAGTAAAAGCGGAAAAATTATAGCCTTACGTAAGTTGAAATTTATTGCGTTAGAAATAATTTTTGAAATATTATGATTTCCGATAAAGAAGAAAAGTAAGTAGCAAACAAAAAAGTAAGGAAGCGAAATTATAATATCTATTGAATTTGTGTTTTCCCAAATGAAAAACAAATACAAAAAAAACAGAAATGTGGTAATGAAAATGCTTCTTAATAATTCCTTTTTACCAATGTTTAGAATTCCAAAATAATTCATTTCAGTTATTGCATTATTAATTTAGTTGCGCAAGTAAATCTATTAGATTATAATATCCGTAAGGCTCATTTGCTGCGGGAGTATTTACTCCGGCATTCGAGACCCAAAACTCTAAAGATTGCGGTGCAAATAAAACATTATGCAAATTACTTTTCATTGCAACTGGTCTATCCATTAGATGAATAGCTTTTTCCGAATTAATTTTTCCATGATTTTCTTTAATTCTTGCAACCAAATCTATGTATCGATTTCCAGCTGACATTATTACTGCATCTTCAACTGGTTCAACTAATTTTTCATGATAAGTATTTGGATTAATTATTTCAAATTTTGTTGGAGTTGTTGCCAAACCTTTAGCATCCGGAATTTTCCCATCTGCAATAACGTAATAATATTCGCATGTTCTTGGAGTATCTTGAAATAACTTTACAGCTTCATCCAAAGTATTTGTCATCTCAAGACCGTCTCTCATTAAAAAAGCCATTGGCATTCCATCCCACTCACCTTCACCTTTCCCGCCCATTTCTCCAAAACTAACTTGTTTTTCATTCATACCGGTTACTGAACCAATAAAACCAGCATATCCAACATTTACAAAAGCATTAAAACCATTTGGTTTTATTACATAAACAACTGCATTAAATTGAAGACCAATTTCTGTCATATAATCCAAAACTCTACCATGAAATAATTTCCCATCAATTGTGGAAGAATTAAAAAGTGCAAATCCGGAACAATGAAAAAGTTCCGGGAAAACATTTGTCAAACGAATTTCATCCAAAGATATTCCAGATGTTTCAGATATTCCCAACATTTCATCTTCATATTTTTGTGGTATAAATGGCTTAAGTCTTTTATAAGCATCTCTAAAATCACTAATAAACCAAGATTTTCTTTCAATTGTATAAACCCAGCACATTGTATATAGAGTTGCATCAACCATATCTCTTATTTCATCTTTTAAAAGCGCACCATGAATTTGTCCAATTTCTTTATGAGTACCTTTTGCTAGAAGTATTCTGTTCTTATCTTTGAAAATTAATTTACCATTGCCGTATGCTTTTTCTTTTGTATTGATTTTTGGAGCTTCAATTCTTGAAAGTAATAATCCACCGGTTCTCAGTGCTCCTCTGTAAATTGCAGTATTAAGTTCCTTTCTTTCAAGATTGATTATTTTTGTTTCATTGTTTGATATGAATTTTGTTGGAATAATTTTTTCAATTATTTTAAAATGCATATTTGTTTTTGATTTTGAAGATTCAGAAGTAACATATAAATCCGAATTATCTTCTTTGCTCAACCACAATTGAATTTGTGTTGAGTCTAAATTTCTACTAATTACTGAATACTCAATTTTGTCTTTTATATTTTCATCAAAACCACAATTAAAAAATGCCCAAGCAGCAAATCCAATTTTTTTTACAAATGATGATTCAACTATTTCTTTTGATTGAGGATATTTTCTCAAAATATCGCCAAGAAGTTTAACTATATCAAAATTACCTTTATCATTTCCACCAGCAGAAACTATAACATTGGAAGGAATCATTAAAACTTTAGTTGAATCATTATCACTTTTAACTAAATATTTATTCTGATTATAAACTACATCAGCTAGAAAATAATTTTGATTTTTACTATATGAAATATTGGCATTTAGAGTATCAGAATTCTTTTCTTTATTTATTTCAGCGGAAAGATTGAAGTTATAATTTTCATCACTATTTTGTAAATAATATGTAACATCATCAATCAGAGAGTATATTCTATATGAACTATAGATTCGGTTCCAGAAAATAATCATTAAGAAAAATAAAATTACAGTTAAAAACAAAAGACTTTTCTTTAGAGTAATTTTCATTTTATAAACCTCATATTTAGATTTTTATTTTAGATTTATCCATACTTAAATTTATAAACAAGAATCAACAATCCTAAAGGCAAAACAAAGACTTGAGATAAAATTATAGCTACGTCCATAGTAAGCAATCCGTATGTCATCCAAAGAAAGTTGTTGAGTGAAATTAGAATAAATGAAGGAAGTGAAAGTGCTTTTGTATTTTTCGTTTTTACTGTTTGAATTGCTTGAGGAATAAATATTAACGATCCAACTGCTGCAGCAAAATAACCAATAATTTATGCAATACCCATGTTA
>JBGSKB010000361.1:0-3537 GCA_041741395.1 Melioribacteraceae bacterium | reverse complement strand
GCTGATGCACAATATTAGAAAGCATATATGCTGAAACTTCACTTTTTTTATCAAAGTTTATGTATTCATTGAAAACTTCTAATTTTTTTTCAACAGTTAGCATATTTCTAAATTTGCCATAATATTTTGATTTTATCAAATTCGATTCGGGGTATTTTTCTTGAACAAGTTCATAATATTTTAAAGATTTTACATGATCGCCAATGTTTCGCGTCCAGTTTGTTAAAAACTCCAACTCACTTTGTGTGAAAATATTTTTCTCTTCCAATTTTTCAATTTCAGCAGCGGCAACGCTATCAATTTTATTTTTTGGAAAAGAACTTACATAACCGTTTAAAAATTCGTTTTTTATTTCAGGATGTTTAGCAAAATCTTCCTTAAAATATTTATTTGCTAATTCACTATCTTTTTTCAGACTAACAGCTCCAGCCCAACGCTGATAAACATTTGCCAAGCCGGCTTTATATCCGGGCAATTCATTTTCATCATTATCAAAAAGCGGAATACCATATCCAAGCTGATTGTTATCATCAATAATTTCACTGCTCATAAATTTAGTAATCAACCCTTTTGTATCTTTATCGGCTTTGAATTTGCCAATCCATACATTATCTTTTTTCTTCAAAACAATTTTACTTGTATTCAATAATTCGTTACCGAATGAATAAATAATCATATTCATTTCAGAAACTTCTTTTAGATTTTCTTGATCAGAAATAAATTGGATTGTAATTTCATCACCAACTTGCGGAGTTTCCGGCATAAAAGAAAATTTCTTCGGCTCATCTTTTGAGCATGCTGCAATTATTATCAACAACAAAAAGTAAGAAAAATATTTTTTCATAAAATCCTCATTAATTAAAAATTTTAAAAATAAATTTTATTTTATCTTAGATATACAAAAATACCAATTTCTTCTTTATTTTATTACCTTGCTAAAGTGAAAGTTTTCTAAGTATTTTTTAACGAAAGGAAAGCAGATATGTTTGATCAAGATATAAAATACTTTACACCGGACGAGGCAAATAAGACTCTTCCACTTGTAAAAAAAATTGTAAAAGATATTTTAAATTACAGTTTTGAATTGAAAACTATTTCAGATTCTAATAATGGTGAAATAGATAATAACAGAGAAGCTCAAAATTTGATTACGGAAATTCATGGATTTATGAGCGAACTTGAAGAAATTGGCTGCTTTTATAAAGACTGGAATTTTAGTGTTGGATTAGTTGACTTTCCCGCAATTATTGATAATGAAGAAGTTTATTTATGCTGGAAAAGTGATGAAGAAAAAATTCAATATTACCACGGAATAAACGAAGGATTTAAAGGGCGAAAACTAATTCCCGAATATTTCTCAGAAGATTAACTTTATTCTTATTTTAACAATTATACGTAAACAATGTTACTTGCCAATCTAAAAAAAAACAAACCAAAACTTGAAAAATTTTCACATATATTTTCTGGAATAATTGTACTTTTTTCGGCATTTGATAAGTACGAATCCGGAAATTATTCTTTTATACTTTTTGCCTTAGCTGGAATAATTTTTATTCTTATTGCAATTTTTCATGCTAAAATTTCACAAAAATTTGTTTGGGTTGATAATGTATTTATTTTTTTTGAAGGAACAATTTCAATCATAATTGCATTAGATTACTTCTTTTTAGGTAAAAAGGCTCTTCCTTTTGCATATATATTTGCTGGTATTCTTCAGTTTACTGTTGGCTATTTTAAGTTGAAAAAAAAGTCGATTTTTAATAAAGCTGATAATACAATTAAGAATTAATTAAAATTATAATTTTGAGTTTTTCATTTAACGAATTTAATCAAATCTATAATTGATGTGGCTTTAATAATAAATTTAAAATTCTCTCCAAATTTATGAAGAGAATTTTTTTTGGAAAATTATTTTTCTTCTTTTATTGTAAAAGAGTGAGTAATTTCGATTGATTTTTGCAGCATTGCAGTAACACCACAATAGGTTGTCTGTGAAAGTTCTATTGCTCTTTCAACATCTTGCTCTTTAATTCCTTTTCCATAAAACACAAATTCTAAATGAATTTTAGTATAAACTTTTGGGTGAGTTTCAGTTGATTCCGCCGAAATTTGAATTTCAAAATCATCTAGTTTTACTCTTTTCTTCTGCAGAATTGCTACAACATCCGCAGCTGTGCAACCACCTAAACTTAATAACAATAATTCTTTAGGTCGCGTTGCAGCATTACTGCCGCCAAAATTTTCTGGTCCATCCATTGCAACCCAATGATTTGAATCTGTTTTCCCGATAAAAGAAATTCCATCTAATTGTTTTACAACAGCTTTATGTTCTGCCATTTTTTCTCCAAGTTAAAAATTTCTGTTTATATGATGAAAAAATATGAAAGTTGTTTCTGAATAAAAACGTTAAAATGTTGAAAAGTTAAGACGTAAAGACATTTAATCTTTTGATAAAAAAATGCGAAAATTTTTATACAAAAAATATTATTTATCAAAGAATAGTGAATATGGTCTTTGTAATTCTTCGCCAAATTCTGCAATACTAATATTTCTGGATTTACGAATAAATTCTTTTCCATCTAAATAAACTAAAATTGTTGGAACCGTAAAAATTCTGTTCTGTGCAGAAACTTCTTTCAACAATTCGCAATCAACATAAGCCATTTTTATTTTGGGAAATTTATCATTCAGAAGTTCTTGTACTTTTGGTTTTAAAACTTTGCAAACATTACATTGCGGCGTGCTAAAATAAATTAATGAAGCTTCATTGTTGGAAGTAAATTCTTCAAATTGTTCTTGTGATTTTATATCTTTCATAATTTTCTATTAATCGAATAAAAAAAACCGCAACTTAAAAGTTGCGGTTACAAAAATAAATTATTTTATCTAAAAATTAATCAACAAAAGGAATTTTAAGTTCTTGTCCAACTTTAATTAAATCCGGATTTTTTAACTGATCTTTATTAGCTTCAAAAATTTTCATGTATTTGTTAGCTTCATCAAAATATACTTTTGCCATTTTGCTTAAAGAATCACCGCTTACAACTTTATGAATATGGTAATAGTCTTTTGCTTCAACTTTTATATCAGCTTTAAGATCAGTTGGAGATTGTCCGCCTACTTCTTTAATTTTATCCCAAATTGTATTTTTTTCATACTGTGTATGAACGGTTCCGGAAACTTTTAAACTTCCTAAAGCTTCCTCAACTTTTGCGTCCTTCATATTTAATTTGTTGCATAAATCAAGTACTGGACCATATTTCATTGTTAATGCCATAACATCCTCCTAGTTTATTGATATTTAAATTTAATAAAAAATAATTAAATTTTTATTTCCAGATATCTATATAATCATTTATAAATTGTTGAAATTTTATTGGTTCTTTATTTAATATTTTTTGAATGTCATTTGTTATAAAATCAATTTTTCCGTTCTTTATATGTTCACAAAGTTGTAAAGTTCCCGTTATTGTTCCGCTTGGCCAATTTGCAGATTGAAGCAATTTCTTGAAAACATCTTTAGAAATATTTTTATAA
>JBGSKB010000360.1:0-4172 GCA_041741395.1 Melioribacteraceae bacterium | reverse complement strand
CGTAATTTTTACTTACGGAATATTTTACCAAATCATCCCAAATTTCTCCGCTTCCAATTTCTAAAAAAACATTTTGTTCAGTTTTCTTAATTTCAGAAGTTCCTTTTATTTCTGATTTAAAAATTATTCCATCAAAATTTTTTGTAAATAATATATTACTTCCGCCGCCAATTATAAAAATATTTTTATCGCCAATTTTATTCTGTAATAAATAATTTTGAATTTCTTCTTCAGTATTAAATTTTACTAACTTGTTTACAAAACATTCAATTCCAAAAGTGTTTAAGTTTTTTAATGAAATATTTTCAGCAATTTCCATTGATTAAAAATTTCTCCAGTCAATATTTTTTATTTCATTTCCATCTGAAGATAAAATTATTGCCCCAATTTTATCCGTTCTTAAAATTTGAATTTTCCTTTTATTTAATTTTTCCAAAACTTCTTTTGTTGGATGATTAAATTTGTTCATTATTCCCGCACTAATAATTCCGATTTTAGGATTTACAATTTCCAAAAAATCATCACTTGAGGAATGTCTACTTCCATGATGTCCAATTTTCAAAACATCAGATTTCAATTTATCAGAATAATTTTCAATCAGAAATTTTTCCATTTCCAATTCTGCATCACCCACAAACAGAAAGGATGTTTTTCCATAATTGATTTTAACAATACCACTATTATCATTACTGCTTAAACTTAGTAAATTTAATTTTGTTGTATCATTAAAAAAAGATACTTGTGAATTACCAATATTAAAAGTTGTATCAGAATAACAAAACCAATTAACATTATTCGAATCTAAAAACTTTTCAAAAATTTTATCTTTTATATTATTGCTTTTTGGTTTAACAAGATTCTCAATAAATTTTTCTTGAACTAAAAAAATACTTCCGCCAAAATGATCAGAATCTAAATGAGAAATAAATGCATAATCAATTTTATTAATTCCTAATCCTTGCAAAAACGGATAAATAATGCTTTCGCCACTATCGAAATATTCAGTCGAGTTTCCAGCGTCAATTAAAGCAATTTTATTATTGGGAAATTTAACTAAAAAAGAATCACCTTGCCCAACATCAATTGTAAAAATAGTTAACTCATTTTCCGGAAGAATTGTTTTATTATCAATTTTGGCAACAAAGAAAGCTGAAATAATGGTGAAAAAGATTAATGCAACTTTGTACAATTTTTTTATTTTCATCGATATAAAAAATAGCAATGTCAAAGAAACATAAAATACAATTCCATCATAAAGTGAAAAGTTAAAAATATTGATAAATGAAAAATCTAAATTGGAAAGGACTTTAACAAAATAAAATGTTAAAGAAATTAAAAACATATTTGCTTCTGCAAAAATTGATGCGAACAATAAAGAAAATATACTAACTAAAATTGAAAGCACAGCAACCGCAACAATAAATCCTATCATAGGAATAACAAACATGTTGGCAAATAAAGAGATTATTGAAAGTTTATTAAAATAGTAAATGGTAAAGGGTAAAGTTCCAATTTGTGCGGCTAACGAAACCGAAACGAATAACAAAATATTTTTAACAAATTTATTGATTCTGAACTTTTTTATTTGCTCTGAAAATATTGGATAAATTATTAAAATTGATAAAACTGCCGAAAAAGAAAGCAGAAATCCCGGGTTAAAAAGTTCTTGGGGATTTAAAACTAAAATTATAAACCCGGCAATTGCAATTGAGTTAAACCCATTTGTACTTCTTCCGGATAATTTTGAAATAAAAAAAAGTACAGCCATTATTGAAGCTCTGAATACCGATGGCAAACCTTTTGTAAGAATTAAAAAAAGTATTATTCCCATAATTGTAATAAAATATTTATACTTTATATTAATTCTACCGGTAAGAAAAAATATAATTACTGCAACAAATCCAACGTGCAGACCCGAAACAGCAAGAACGTGAATTACTCCGGTATTTGTAAATGCAGTTTTTGTTTCTTTATCAATATCTGATCTATCGGCGAGTAAAATTCCTTTTAGAAAATTTGAATATTCTTCGGAATATATTTTTTTAATTTGAAAATCAATTGCTTTTCTTGTTTCATAAATCAAATTTGCGATGAAATATTTTTGTTTGCTAATAATTTTAAAATCATCAAAATTATAGCAATTTATTAATCCGGAAATTCCATTTTCATTTAAATATTTTTCATAATCAAATTCACCCGGATTTCTTTGATTCTTAGCTTGTGCAATTGTCCCTGTAAATTTTATTTCATTCCCAATTTTTAATTCGCTATAAATTTTTTCAATATTATTTAAAGTATCTTTCCAAAAATTGCAGACAAAAAGTGAACTGGAAACATCCACAAGCTTATGATTATTAATTTCTTTTAATTCTAAATTTAAGGTAAGCTTATTTTTCTTTATCAATTCAATATCAGTTACCGTTCCATGTATTTCAATATTATTAATTTTTGCAATGTCAAATGGATATTGAGCTATTGTTGACTTTTGAATGTAAAGCGAAAATATTCCTGAAGATATTAAAAAAATAAAAAGTAAAATTGATAAGTGGCTTTTAGCGTAATTTATTTTAAGAAATTTAGATAAAATGAAAATCGAAAGAAGTACAGTAAATGTGTATGAAATAATTTCTATTGTGAGATTAAATACTTCTTGAATTAAAATTCCCAAACAATAAAATAAAACAATTTTTATGATTGGAAATTTATCCACTAATAAAGCTCCAGAATTGCATCCCTTATGTGTGATAAATTAGTAATTCTGTTTGATAATCTTTCCGCATATTTTCCTGCAGAAATTGTTAAAGCTGGATTTATTGTATGCGATTTAATAGAAATATCTTCCAAATTTCCATGATCGGAACATATTAATACTGTAAAATTTTCTGGAACGTTTTTAATTACATAATATAAAAATTGATCAAGAACATTTAGTCTTTCTTCTAGTGTTTCAATATTTCTTCCATGACCAAGATGATCGGTTAAAAAATGTTCAAATAATGTAAAATGATTTGCTGCCGCAATTTTGAATAACCTTTTTGCTGCAGTTTCCGGTTTAATAATTGGCAACGAATAACCTAATTTTTTTACCCAGCCGTCGTTATCAATTTCTGCACTCAAAGCTTCACCATTTCGTAATTCTTTTGCTCCATTTAAATGAACATTACTTAACATGCAGCTTAAACTTGTAACGCTCAATCTTTTTTTACCGGATTCAATATATTCAAAAAATACTTTTGGATAAGCATTTACAAATGTTACTTTTTTCTTTTTCCCCTTAAACTTTTGAAAAATATTTTGAATTTTAATTATTGGAATTAAACTTGAATGCGGAAATGGTCCAAAATGGTGACCGACAATTCTTGCTGCATTTACACCACAAAAAATTGATGTTTGTCCGGTTCCGCTTTGCGGTAAATCCGGAATATCCATTACTGCATCTGTGGGAAAAATAAATCTTCCGTCTTTTGCAATTTTCTGTTTTTCTAAAGAAGGAGTTTCGCCAAAAAGTTCAGTGAATGTTTTGAAAGGATATTTGAAAAACGGATTGACGGATGGATCTGATTTCCCAATTCCAACTCCATCAAGAAATATTAAAATTGTTGAATGCAAATTTTAATCTTCTATATAAATTTAATAGTTTAAATTACAAATATAATTATTTAGATTCAACAAGTACTGTAACCGGACCATCATTTATAATTTTTACTTCCATCATTGCGCCAAAAATTCCTTCTTTTATTTTTGAATTCCCAAGATGTTTTTTCATTTCTGAAACGAAAAATTTATAAAGATTTTCTGCTAATTCCGGTTTTGCTGCTTTGTTAAAACTGGGTCTATTCCCTTTTCTTGTATCTCCATATAATGTAAATTGCGAAATTATTAATACTTCGCCATTGATATCTTTAACCGATAAATTCATTTTTTCGTTTTCATTTTCAAAAATTCTAAGGTTTGCACATTTTTCAGAAACAAACATAGCTTCTTTTTCGGAATCGTCTTCACTCACTCCTAATAAAATTACCATTCCTTTTCTAATTTTTTCTAAATACGAGTGTTCTTTTACAAATACATGTCCTTCTGAAACTCTCTGAACCAAAGCTCTCACTTCAATTCTCCATAAACTACTCTATCAATTCCCAAATAGTCTTTAACTATTTTTATTTCACAAAAAT
>JBGSKB010000359.1:0-4691 GCA_041741395.1 Melioribacteraceae bacterium | reverse complement strand
TTAGATGGAAAGGCTCCAGATTATATTCAAGTATTAAATGAAATTAAAGAAACCGGATATGAAGGAACTGAATTAGGTGATTGGGGTTTTATGCCAACTGATCCTCCTCAACTAAATAATGAGCTTCAACAACGTAAATTAAATTTACTTGGTGCATTTATTCCGGTGCTGTTAAAGGATTCTTCTAAACATTTTGAAGGAATTCAAAATGCCGTAAAAACCGCTAAACTAATGCGTGATGCTGGATATCCTAATTCCTTTATTGTTTTAGCAGATAATAATGGAACAATTCCGGAACGAACAAAAAATGCCGGTAGAATAACTTCAAACATGAGTTTAGCAAAAGAAGAATGGGCGATATTTTGTGATGGTGCCAATAAAATTGCTAAAACTGTATTAAATGAAACTGGACTTAAAACTGTTTTCCATCATCACTGTGGAGGATATGTTGAAACTCCGGATGAAGTTGAATATCTAATGGAAAATACTGACCCAAATTTAGTTGGATTAGTTTTAGATATGGGACATTACAAATTCGGCGGTGGGGATCCATTAATTGCGCTCAAAAAATTTGCAGATAGAATTTGGCATATTCATTTCAAAGATTGTGATGAAAATATTGCAACTTTGTCTGCGCAAAATAATTGGGATTATTTTGAATCAGTCAAGAATGGCGTTTTCTGTGAACTCGGAAAAGGTTCAGTCGATTTTAAATCAATTGTAGAAGAATTAAAAAATATAAAATATGATGGATGGATTGTTGTTGAGCAAGATGTTTTACCTGGAATGGGAAAACCGAAAGAATGCGCATTACATAATCGTGAATTTATTAAATCTCTTGGTTTATAAAAATAATGGAATAAAAAATGGAAAAATTAAGAATAGGTATAATTGGTGCTGGTAGAATAGGTAAAGTACATACAGAAACAATCGTACAAAATATACCAGAAGCAAAAGTAATCTTTATTGCTGATGTTAATTTAAGTGAAGCAAAAAATTTAGCTGAAAGATTTAGAATTGCTAATTATTCTGATAGCTATAAAGATATTATTAATAATCCCGAAGTCGATGCAGTTGTTATTTGTTCGCCTACAAATACGCATGCCCAGTATATAGTTGAAGCTGCACAAACCGGCAAACATATCTTTTGTGAAAAGCCTATCGATTTGGATTTAGAAATAATTCAAAATGCAATTAAAATTGTTGAAGAAGTTGGCGTTAAATTAATGGTGGGATTTAACAGAAGATTTGATTCAAATTTTAAGAAAATTAAACAAATGGTAGATGATGGTAAAATTGGTGAACCTCATATTCTGAAAATTACCTCTCGTGATCCAGCACCACCACCTGCAGAATATGTTGCAGTTTCTGGAGGAATGTTTTTGGATATGACAATTCATGATTTTGATATGGCAAGATTTATTGTTGGAAGTGAAGTAGAAGAAGTTTTTACAAATGCTTCAGTTATGGTAGATGAAAAAATTGGTGAAGCCGGTGATGTTGATACAGCTGTAATTTCTTTAAAATTTGCTAATGGTGCATTAGGTGTAATTGATAACAGTCGTAAAGCAGTTTATGGATATGATCAAAGAGTTGAAATATTTGGCTCAAAGGGAATGATTAAAGTTGATAACAATGCACCGGATAATCATAAATATTATAGCGAAGTTGGTGTTCATGCATCATTACCTTTAAACTTTTTTATGGATAGATATATTGAAGCTTATGCAAGTGAGATAAAAGAATTTTGTCATGCTGTATTAGAAAATCAACCAATTAGTGTTGGCGGATTTGATGGTTTGCAAGCTGTTGCAATTGGTAAGGCAGCAAAATTATCTTTTGAACAAAAGAGACCAGTTCAGGTTTCTGAGGTTTGGCAAAACTTAAGTTTAGAAATTAAATAATGATGCATTATAATCTTAATAAATATATTTTATACAAGAATAAACTTTCTCTTTTACTTTTCTTATTGTTCAATTTTAATTTAACTATTGGACAAGTTAATGAAAATGGCAGATGGATAAAAACAGATTTCCATATTCATACTACAATGAGTGATGGCGATGTTAGTCCGGTGGAAATTGCTAAATATTCATTTGAAAAATATGAACTTGATGCAATTGCAATTACGGATCATGGCGGACATTTTTTTAGAGTTGATGATAATTTCAATAGAACTGATGATAAAAATAATATTTTCCCCTTAAGAAATTATGATTCACTAATGGCAACCGATGCAAAACAATTTAAAAATTATTCCAGATCAATTCAGTTATTGGAAAAATCTTTTCCTGAAGTTTTACGATTAAGAGAAATTTATAAAGATAAATTAATAATTCAAGGAATTGAATTAAATGTACCAGGACACGATCACGCATGTGTAGGAATAATTTCCGAAACTGGTATTCCGATAAGTGATTTTCAGTTTACCTTTGATCGAAACGATACACTTAAATCATTTAATAATTTATTTACAAAACAAAATGCTAATATTCACCCAAATGCTTTAATTTCTTTAAATTATTTACAAAATAAATATCCTAATCAGAGTTATTTTATCATAAATCATCCATCAAGAAAATTGCAATATAAAATTGAAGAAATTAGAGATTTTGTAAATGTTGCTCCAAATATTGCAGTTGGATTTGAAGGTTTACCCGGACATCAGAAAACAAACGGACATAGATGTAAATATGGTTATAGTTTAGGTGATCAAATTAATTACCACTCAAAAACTTATGGTGGTGCTGATTTTATGCTTTCAAAAATTGGCGGAGTTTGGGATGCAATTCTTGGCGAAGGAAGAAAATTTTGGGTATTTGCAAATTCTGATTTTCATAGATCAACTGAAGATAGTTGGCCTGGAGAGTACGCAAAAAATTATTTATGGGTAAATGAAATTAATTATTCATCATTAATTGAAGGCCTTCATAAAGGAAAAATATTTGCTGTTACCGGAGATTTAGTTAGTGAATTTAATTTTAACATTCATGCAGAAAATGTTATTGCAGAAATGGGACAAACTTTAAGTGTTGATAAAAATAGTTTGATCACCATAAGAATTGGTTTTAAAAGTCCATCAAAAAATAATTATTCTGATTCTTTAAATTTAGATCACATTGATTTAATATGTGGTGATATTAGAGGAATTATTCAACCGGATTCTGATGAATACAAAAATCCAGTTAATTCAACAACAGAAATTCTAAAAACTTTTTCAAGTGATGATTGGAAGAAAGGTGATGATGGCATAAATTATATTTCTTACTCTTTATCAATTTCAAATTCACAATACTTTAGATTAAGAGGGACAAACATTCCCATAAATACACAGAATGAAACTGATGAATACGGAAATCCGTTATGTGATATTTTAATTGGAGATAATAATGAAGAATCAGCATGGAAAGATTTATGGTTTTATTCAAATCCAATTTTTGTTGAAGTAAATGAGTGAAAAATGAAAATTTATGATGTAACTAAATATGGTGCAATAGGAGATAGTAAAACAGACAACGCCCAAATATTGCAAAATGTAATTAATGAATGCTCTAATAATGGTGGTGGTATTGTTTATTTCCCGGGGAATAATATTTTCATGTCTGGTCCTTTTGATCTGAAATCAAATGCTAAAATTTATGTCGAATCAAATTCTATTTTGCTTGCAAACCCAAATGAATCAGTTTATAAAAAAAGTGCATTCAGAGAAAATTTAGGTGAAGGAACAATTTGGATTGGAGGTGAAAATCTTCAAAATGTAAGTATTGATGGTTTGGGGACTATTGATGGAAACGGGATTAAATTTATGGGTACTGAAGAAAAGGCTGCATATGTGTTGAAAGAATTTGATATAATTGATCCAAGACCACACCTTTTAACTTTGGTAAATGTAAAAAACCTTTCAATCCGTAATATTACTTTTAAAAATTCTGCGTATTGGTGTTTACATCTTGTAGGATGTGACAATGTAAAGATAGATGGCATTTCGATTTTAAATAATCTTAAAATTAGAAATTCTGATGGAATTGATTTAGACCATTCGAAAAATGTAACAATAAGCAATTGTTATATTGAATCTGCAGATGACTGTATTTGTTTTAAAACACGAAGAGAATATGAAGAATTTGGACCAACTGAAAATGTTGTAGTAACTAATTGTATTTTGACTTCAACATCATGCTCAATTAAATTGGGTAGTGAAAATATGGATGCAATTAGAAACGTGATCGTATCAAATTGTATAATAAAAAATAGTAACCGTGGAATCGGAATTCAGAATAGAGATGAAGGTATTATTGAAAATATAATTTTTGAAAATATAATAATTGAGAGCAGATTATTTGATGATGTTTGGTGGGGAAAAGCCGAACCAATTTATGTTACAGCATACAAGAGAAAATCTATAAATCATAAAGATTCTAATTGGAGATTTGCAAAAGATCAAACCATTGGGAATGTTGGTAAAGTAACAGATATAAAATTCTCAAATATCAATTGTAAAAGTGAAAATGGAATATTTGTTGGAGGAGAAGAAGGAAAAATTAAGAATGTGAAATTTTACAATATTCAATTAGAAATTAATAAAACAACAAAATATAAAAGCGGGATATTTGATTTAAGACCTTCAGATACAGTTGATTTATTGGAAACAAATATTAGCGGTTTTCATTTAGATTCTGCATCAAATGTAA
>JBGSKB010000358.1:0-4793 GCA_041741395.1 Melioribacteraceae bacterium | reverse complement strand
TCACCATCAACTTTTAAAACGCCATCATAATTTTTTAACATGTGATCTGCAATTGGTCGTGTAAATGCAAATTGAGTATCTGTATCAACATTCATTTTAACAACACCGTATTCAAGAGTTTCTCTAATTTCTTCCAAGCTTGAACCACTTCCGCCATGGAAAACCAAATCAAACGAAGCAGCTTCGCCATATTTTGCAACAACCGCATCTTGACCTTGTTTTAAAATAACCGGTTTTAATTTTACGTTACCTGGTTTATAAACACCGTGAACATTACCAAAAGTTGCAGCAAACATATAGCGCGCACCTTTTACTTGAGATAATCTTTCATAAACGTATAACATATCTGCTGGAGTTGTATAAAGTTTTTCTGCCGGAGCCCCTTCATTGTTAATTCCGTCTTCTTCACCGCCAACAACACCGGCTTCAACTTCTAAAATAATTCCTAATTCTTGGCATTGTTTTAATAAATCAACGGCAAAATCCATATTTTCCTTTAATGGAAGTTCTGAACCATCAAACATATGTGAATTAAACAATGGTTTTTCACCGCGAGCAACTCTTTTTCTTGATTCTTCAATAAGCGGTTTTAGGAAAGAATCAACTTTTTTTGCCTGGCAGTGATCTGTATGAAGAGCAACATTAATATCATATTGTTCAGCAATAAAATGAACATGTTGTGCAATAGAAATTGCTCCTAAAGCTGCATTTTTAACTGCTAATCCGGAAGCAAACTCACCGCCGCCTGTGCTAACCTGAATAATTCCATCAGATTTAGTTTCAGCCAAAGCCTGCAAAACTGCATTTGCAGAAGATTCAGAAACAACATTTATTGCCGGATATGCAAATTTATTTTTTTTGGCATTATCAAGCATTTGGCAATATTTCTTATAATCAACAACTGGCATTTCTAATCTCCAATATTTTAATGTATAAAAATTTTTTACAATCGTAAATTTAAATAAAAATTTGCTCAACTTTTTGTTTCATTTTAAATAAAAGTTTATTTGTGTTATCTTTTGTTGGATAATTATTTACCGAGGTGAATAAATGAGCGAATGGAATTTACTTGGCAAAAAAGCTTTAATTACCGGCGGAACAAAAGGAATTGGCTTAGCTATTGCTGAAGAATTTTTAAAACTCGGGGCGGATATTTTTATTGTAGCACGAACTAAAAATTTACTTAAAGAAAAATTATTTCAATGGAGTAAACACGGATATGTTGTTTTAAGTTCATCAAAAGATTTAAGTAATTCCGAAGAAAGAATTGAATTGGTTAATGAAGTTAAAAATCATTGGGAAAATATAGATTTTTTGATAAATAACGTTGGGACAAACATTCGCAAAAAAACAATTGATTTTACAATTGAAGAATATGAAAAAGTAATAAATACAAATTTGCTTTCTACTTTTGAATTATCCCGACTTTTTTATCCAATGTTGAAAAAGTCAGAAAAGCCAAGTGTTGTAAATATTACTTCAGTTGCCGGGCTAACACATTTAAGAACTGGTTCGCCTTATGCAATGACAAAAGCAGCAATGATTCAGCTTACAAAAAATTTAGCTGTTGAATGGGCAGATGTAAATATTAGAGTAAATGCAATTGCACCATGGTATATTGATACTCCGCTTGTAGAAAATTTAATGCAGAATGAAGAATATTATAAATCGGTTATTGAAAGAACGCCAATGAAAAGAATTGGTAAACCCGAAGAAGTTGCTTCACTTGCTGCATTTTTGTGCATGGATAAAGCATCTTATATAACCGGACAAACAATTGCCGTTGATGGCGGTTTTACAATTTATGGATTTTAGTTTTTCTTACTCTTAATCATAATCTTATTCTTAATCTATTTTTAAGATTTTTTAAAAATAAAGATTAAGAGTAAGATTAAGAAAAAATGAAAAGTACATTCAGATTAATAAAAGGTAAAAATGATTGAATGCATAATTTTTGATTTAGACGGAACACTTGTAAATTCTCATGAAAATATTTATAAAGCGGCCGTTAAAACTTTAGAAAAATTAAATTTATCAACCGAAATTGATAAAGATAAATTCTACAATTTATTGGGGCATCATTTCAAAGATATTTTTGAAGGATGCAATATTCATGTTCCAGATGTTGAACTTTTTATAAACGAATACAAAAAACTTTACTTTGATTTTATTGACGATTCACACCTTTATAATAATGTAGAATATTTGCTGCAAAAATTAAAATCGAAAAATATTAAAACCGGATTGCTGACTACAAAAGCCCAAGATCAAGCCGAAAATATTTGCAATCATTTTGGAATTGCTAAATATATAGATGTAATTGAAGGAAGAAAAATTGGAATTGCAATAAAACCGGCTCCGGATCAATTCATTAAAATTTATAAGGAAGTCAATGTAAATCCGCAAAATTCGTTAATGGTTGGAGATACAGAATTAGATATTCTTTGCGGAAAAAATGCCGGAGCAAAAACCGCCGTTGTAGCATATGGTTATAGAAGAGTAGAAGAACTAAAAACCTATAAACCCGATTTTTACATAAATGATTTGAAAGAAGTTTTAAATATTTTATAAAAAATGTCACTCAGGACTTGATCCGGAGTCTAAAAAATTAAATAAGAAGATAGATAAATGAAGAATGGTTTTGTAAAACTCGAAACAGAAAATAAAATTGCAACAATTACTTTCTATCATCCTAAAAGTAATTCGCTTCCATCAAAATTAATTAAAGAAATGATTGATAAATTCAATCAACTTTCTGATGATGAAAATGTGAATGTTATAATTCTTAAAAGTGAAGGCGATAAAACGTTTTGTGCCGGAGCATCTTTCGATGAACTTATTGAAATAAATAATTTTGAAGACGGAAAAAATTTCTTCATGAATTTTGCCAATCTTATTAATGCAATTCGTAAATGCAAAAAAATTGTGATTGGAAGAATTATTGGAAAAGTTGTTGGCGGCGGTGTTGGTTTGGTTGCCGTTTGTGATTATACTTTTGCAAAAAAAGACGCATCCTTAAAATTGAGTGAACTTGCTTTGGGGCTGGGACCTTTTGTCGTTGGTCCGCCAATTGAAAGAAAAATTGGCAAAGAAGCTTTTATAGAAATGTCTTTAGATTGTGAATGGCGTTCGGCAGATTGGGCAAAGCAGCATGGTTTTTATCATGAAGTTTTTGATTCAATAAACGAGTTAGATGAAAAATTAAAAAGTTTTTCTTATCAATTAAGCGGAAGAAGTTCTGAAGCTTTAACTCAGCTCAAACAAATTTATTGGGAAGGAACTGAACACTGGGATGAATTGTTAGAGCAACGAGCAGAAAACAGCGGAAAGTTGGTTGTATCTGACCACACGAAAAAATTTATTGAAAATTTTAATAAAGGAAAAATTTAAAATTTATGCCATTTGCCGTAAAAGTAATTCTTGTACTTCTCGCTGTTCTAATTCTTGAAATTTATTTTGTAAAAAGAGTTGTCGGCTCAATTAATTCTTTGTTTCCCAAAATTTCTCAAAAGAAATTAAAAATTGGGAAATGGATAATTTTAACACTTGTAAATATTTATCCAATAATTGCAATTGTTGCATGGGTTTACGTTATCATCAATAAAATTGGGTATTTCCAACCGCCGGAAAATATTTTCTTCGATTATTTTGTGCTTTATCCGTTCTGGGTCGGAACAATGGTAATTGTTCAATCAACTTTATTTTTTCTAATTTTAGAAATATTGAATTTTGTAATCTTACCTTTTACAAAACAAATTAAAGAGAAAATTAAACACATAAAGTTCATTTTATTCTTTATCATTTTTACTGCAGCAGTTGTTTATGTTCCAATAAGGATTATTTACGATTACAATTCCGTAGAAATAAACGAAATAGTTTTCACAAAAGAAAATCTTCCACAAAGTTTAGAAGGATTTAAAATTGCATTCATTTCTGATATTCAAGCCGATAGATATACCGATGAAAAACGATTAAGCAATTACATCGAAAAAGTTAATTCAACAAATCCGGATTTAATTTTGATGGCTGGAGATATGATTACCAGCACTCCAGATTTTATTGAGCTTTCTTCAAATCAGTTGAGCAAGTTAAAATCAAAATATGGAATTTTTACATGCGTTGGCGATCACGATAATTGGGCTTACAAAGGTGATAATGAAAGAAGTCTTAGAGAAGTTACAAGCGCATTGGCAAAAGTTAATATCCCAATGATTGATAATGAAAAATTAATTTTAGGAATTAAAAATGCAAATATTGAAGTCACATTTATTACCAACACATATGTAGAAACAGTTAATGAACAAATTTTAGACTCGCTTACAAATAATACAAACAAAGCGGAGGTTAGAATTTTTTTAACTCACCAGCCAAGAGAATTTTTAGTTGAAAAAGCGGTAGAGAAAAATTTTGATATTTTTTTAGCGGGACACACGCACGGCGGACAAATTACTTTTCTTTTCCCGTTTTACAATCTTTCGCCAACAATGATTGAAACTCCATATATGCGCGGAGAATTTAATTTTGGAAAAACATTAATGATTGTTACAAAAGGTTTGGGAATGTCTCTTGCACCAGTTAGATATAATTCAACACCGGAGATAACTGTGATAAATCTTTCAAAATAAAATTGCATTGATTTAAAAATTATTCTTAATTTTAAGCATAACTCTTATAGGAGAATTAAATGAAGAAACTATCTTATCTTTTTAGTTCAGTAATAATTGCACTGTTGATGAATATAAATTTGAGTGCACAACATGAAAATATAACCGGATTATGGAAAACCATTGATG
>JBGSKB010000357.1:0-2686 GCA_041741395.1 Melioribacteraceae bacterium | reverse complement strand
CAATTAATGCACCGTGTTGATGCTGGGCAAGTTCAAAAGCAGCTTCAGTAATAATATCTGCGGCGGAACTTATTTCATCATTTTTTACAAAAACGTTAAATAATGGATTTTTACCAAGTATAACTAAAAGTCTTCTAATTTCCGGTTGGAATAAAACAATGAATGCTATTACCCAAATATCAGTTATTAAATTTAACAACCAACCCAAAGCTCTTAAATTTACAGCTTGTGCAACAAAGGATAAAAATAGAATAATTACTAATCCAATAAAAATTTGCGCTGCAATTGTACCTCGAATTTTTTTGTACAATTTGTAAATAATAAAAGAGACTAAAACTATGTCAATTAAGTCAAGTAAGGTAAAAGGTAGAAATCCTATTTTGAATATTTCAAGCATATGAAAGTTAGTTAGTGTCTTTTAAATATTTAAAAATACTTTTTAGTTCTACTGCATTTTTTACATTATGTGTTCTTATAATTTTTGCACCTTTACCAACGGCAAATGTTTCTGAAATTATTGTCGAATTTTCTCTTGAATTTATATCAAGATTTAAAGATTTACCAAGAAATGATTTTTTTGATAACCCAATTAAAATTGGTTTTGATAATTCTAAAAATTTATCAAGATTATTTAATATCTTGAAATTATCTTCAACTCTTTTTCCAAATCCAATTCCGGGATCAACAACTATCTTATTAATACCTATTGAATTTAATTCATTTATTTTCAATTTCAGAAAATCAAAAATTTCATCCACAACAGAATTATAAAATGGTCCATCTTGCATATTCTTAGGATTACCTTTCATATGCATAAGAACATAAGTCAGATTATATTTTTTTACAACTTCATGAATATTTGGATCAAAACTTCCTGCACTAATATCATTTACTAAGTTTATTTTAAATTTTATTGCTTCTTCTACAACTTTCGATTTTGTAGTATCAACAGAAATAAAAATATTTTCGTTCTTTTTTCTAATAGTATCAATAACCGGAATTACACGATTTAATTCTTCATTTTCGGATATGTTTTCTGCTCCCGGTCTTGTAGATTCACCGCCAATATCAATAATATCTGCTCCCAATTCAACTAAATTTAAAGCATGATTTATAGCAGAATCTTTATCAAAATATTTACCCCCATCAGAAAAGGAATCAGGTGTAACATTTACAATTCCCATTATTAAAGGAATTGTTGATTTATTTAAGTAACTGAAAAAATCAAGCATTTGGAGTCAATTTATCAGAAATATATCTAATTTCACCATTCATAATTGTCATTTCAACATTAAGTTCTTTATCTAATACAACAAAATCTGCTGGTTTTCCGCTGGCAATTATTCCACTATCTAATTTTATAACTTTAGCTGGATTTACAGTTGCCATTCTAACAGCTTCGGTCAACTTTGCTCCGGTTGTTTCAAAAATATTTTTTATTGCTTTATTTAATGTTAGTGTGCTCCCAGCAATTGTACCGTCTTCCATTACAGCTTTATTCCCAGAAAGAACTACACTTTGATCTGAAAATTGAGTCTTTTCGCCTTCATGCATTCCGCCAACTCGTATAGAATCTGTTATAAGAATTATCCCTTTAGAAGTTTTTGATTTTAATAAAAATTCCATTGTTGCCGGATGGACATGATATGTATCAGCTATCAATTGTAATTTTAATTCATCACGTAAAAGTGCGGCAATTGCAACTCCGGGATTTCTATGATTTATAGGTTTCATTGCATTAAACATATGTGTAACATGCGCAGCACCGTGGTCTATTGCCAAATCAACTTGTTCATAACTTGCAGTTGAATGACCAATTGAACAAACCACTCCATTAAATGATGCTTCTCTAATTACATCTAATGCTCCATCGAGTTCCGGAGAAATTGTCATCATTTTTATAAAACCTTGAGATGCTTCCCACATTTCATAGAAAGATTCAATGGACGGCTTCCAAAGATAATTTTCATTCATTGCTCCTTTTAACTCTGGATTCAAATATGGTCCTTCCATATGAATTCCAACAATATTTGTTTTGGGATTTGACTTGATAAATCTTGCAACCCTATACAAATCATCTAAAAGAGCTTGTTTTGGTTTGGCATGCAAACTTGCTAAAATTGATGTGGAACCTTTTGTAATAAAATATTCACTTATTTTTTTTATACTTTCATCTGATTCATCAGAAAAACCGTAACCACCAGCTCCGCCATGAACCAGTAAATCAATAAATCCCGGAAAAATATATTTATTTGTAACATCGTAGACTTTTTTATCATTAGAAAGTGAAATTTTACTTTCTGGTCCAATATGATAAAATTTACCTTCCTTTGTTGAAATAATTCCTTTTTTTAATATTCTAAATGGAGTAACAATATCTCCACCAATAAATGCTAATTCCATAATTTCTAATCCATTATTAAATTTTTTAACTCAACAGTTGCAGCAGTTATATTCTCATTTTTAAAAACTGCTGTGCCGGTAACTATAATATCACAACCAGCATTTTCGACTTTTTTAATATTATCTTTTGTAATTCCGCCATCAACTTCAATATAGAAATTGTAGTTATTTTGTTCCTTCAATTTAACTAAAAGGCTTATTTTTTCTAGAGTATATTCAATAAATGATTGACCGCCAAAACCGGGATTTACTGACATAATTAATACTAAATCAACCAAATGTA
>JBGSKB010000356.1:0-3335 GCA_041741395.1 Melioribacteraceae bacterium | reverse complement strand
TAAGTGTTTTTGGATTGTCAAAAGATTTTGAATTTTATCACATTACAAATATTGATAAGGCTGATGTAAACTATAGATTGATTTATTCAAACCACATAAAAAAACATTTATATAGACGTTGGGATGTTATGAACCCCGTTAAATTTGTTACAAAAAATGCAAAGAAAAATGATATAATTATGATTAATGAAAATAGTCTTGAATATTATTTACCTCAAGTAGATTATTTTAATGTTGATTTCAAACATGAAGCTTTCAGTATTCTAAGTGTTGAAAACGGAAAAAAAGAAAGATGGAGTGAAGCAAGATTAATATATAAAAATGAAGATTTAGTTAATTTTTTAGAAAATCGAAAACAAACAATTTGGTTTGTTGTATTTCCAGAAAATTGGCTTTCAGAAATTAATTTTTATGAAAAATATAGAACAAATCTTGCCTATCAAGGAATTGATGGATTATTGAAAGTATATAAATTTCCCAAAAACACTAGTAACTAAATCTTATGAAACCACTGATTTCTGTTATTATTCCTGTATACAATACAAAAGACTATCTTATTGAGGCAATTAATTCAATAATTATTCAAAAAGATTTTGTTGAAGAAATTATTATTATTAACGATGGTTCAAATGATGGTTCAAAAGAATTATTGGATAATTTATATTCTAGATACGAATTTGTTAAAATTATTCATAGTCAAAATCAAGGTCAAGGAATAGCTCGGAATATAGGTACTCAAACTGCAAAAAGTGATTTTATTTATTATTTTGATTCCGATGATATTTCAGTGCAAGGCTTATTTGAAAAGTTTTCTGCTACCATTACTTTAATTCCAGATCTAGAATTATTGTGTTTCTCTGCTGAACCATTCCTTGATCCCAATACTTCTATTGAAAATATTTTCAGTAAAGTTGAATTATCTAAAGACACTTTTTTAAGAAATACAAATGAAGTATGCGGATCTGGTGAAGATGCGTTTAACTTGTTACATAAAAAAAGATCTTTTTCACCGGTTCCATATTTATATATTTTTAAAAAATCTATCATTTTACAGAATAATATTTTATTTAGATCAATAAGATATGAGGACGAAGAATTTACCCAAAAATTATTCTTATATGCTAAAAAAACATATATTTCTAATGAAATTTTTTGTAAAAGACGAGTAAGATCAACTTCCGTTATGCAACTATCAAGAAGTTACAAGGATTTGGATGGATACATAAAAACAATTGAAACAATGGATGAATTGGTAAAATTGAAATTTATTAAAGAAGAAACGAGACAAAATCTTATTAGGAGAATTTTTGAGTTTATTCGTATTATTATTATAATCAAGTCCACAAACAAAATTAATTTTACAAAAAAACAAAAAAAGGAATTTTTAACAAAGATAAAACCTTTAATAAAAAGAGATAACAAATTAGCTTTCCTATATTATACTTACCCAACAGAATATAAATTAAGAATTTATAAAGCCTTATTTTTAAATAATTTTCTATACAAAAAAAATAAATTTAGGTAAACTTCTAGATGTCAAATCTTTTCTCCAGTTTTAAATCTGGAATAATCTATTCTGTTTTATCAAAATATAGTGATATTGTTGTTAGTATTTTTGTAAGTGCTTTATTAGCTCGTTTACTTACACCAAGCGAATTTGGAATTGTAGCAATTTTAGTAGTTTTCATTTCTTTTTTTAACTTATTAAGTAATCTCGGAATTAGCCCCGCAATTGTTCAACATCAGTCTCTTTCAGATGAGGATATCTCATCAATTTTTTCATTTACAATTGTTTTGGGTTTTATCTTTTCGGTACTTTTTTTTCTATCAGCTCCTTTAATGGCTTATTATTATAATGAACCAGCAATAACAAATCTGGCACGTTTAACATCCCTTACAATATTTTTAAATTCTATTCAAATAGTTCCAAATGCTCTCAATTTAAAAAAGCTTCGATTTAAAGAAATTGGAATTATTACTGTAGCTGTTCATATAATTACCGGAATTGTAGCCATAATTTTAGCATATATAGGATTTGGGTTTTATTCTCTTATTATAAATAGTATACTAAATGGATTTTTGGGATTTATTGCATACTTTTATTTGGCACCAGTAAAACCAACATTTAGAATAAGTATTGAATCCATACGGAAAATTGCAAAGTTTTCATCCTTTCAGTTTTTATTTACATTTATAAATTATTTTGCAATGAATACTGATAACTTATTAATTGGTAAATATTTTAGTCCTAAAGCCCTTGGGTTTTATGATAAAGCTTACAAGTTAATGCTTATGCCAGTACAAAATTTAACATTTGTAATCACCCCAATACTCCATCCAGTTTTAGCAGAGTATCAGAATGATAAAATTATAATCTATAATACTTATACTAAAATAGTTAAAATTTTAGCCATTATAGGATTTCCACTCTCGATATTTCTTTATTTTAATGCAACAGAAATTATTAATATAATTTATGGTAACCAGTGGGGAGAAAGTATTCCAGTATTTAGGTTACTTGCATTATCAATTGGTATTCAAATTGTACTTTCAAGTACAGGATCAATTTTTCAAGCTACAAATAGAACGGATTTATTATTTTACTCAGGTTTTATGAGTTCCTTGTTGATGGTTGCTGGAATTCTTTATGGTATATTTATTGGTGAAAGTTTAATTGATATTGGTTATGGAATTTTAATTGCATTTTATATCAATGTTTTTCAAGCATTTTACCTTTTAGTTAAAATTTCATTAAAGAACTCTTTTTTCAAATTTCTAAAAATATTTATCTTTCCAATAATTTTAAGTGCTGGTGTGTCATTAGCCTTATTTATATTATCGAAAATTAATTTTAATCATTATATTATTTCAATTTCTGTAAAAGCATTGGTAAGTTTTTTTGTTTTTATTTCCATACTTTTTATCTCAAAAGAAAATTGGAATTTTGTTAAGGAATATCTTATAAAAGTAATCAAAAAGTAAAATTTTTGACATATTTTTAATAAATGTCGTCAATAAAAGTATATTGGTAATTATTTATTTTATAAATAACAATAATAATTAGTTCTAAAATATTTTGATTTTAAAGTTTTATGAAGAATTTAAAAATCCTTGGAATCTCAGCTTATTATCACGATTCGGCGGCTTGTTTAATTCAAGATGGAAAAATTATTTCCGCAGCTCAAGAAGAAAGATTCACTCGTAAAAAGCATGATTATAATTTCCCCAAACACGCAATTGAGTTTTGTTTAAAATCTGCAAATATCAAAAGTGATAAATTAGATTTTGTTGCTTTTTACGATAAACCACTTTTAAAATTTAACCGGCTTTTAGAA
>JBGSKB010000355.1:0-9615 GCA_041741395.1 Melioribacteraceae bacterium | reverse complement strand
TCCAGATTTTATTATTTATCATCATATTTGCCTGAACAGAATAATTATTTCCAACAAAATGTCCGGCATCATCAACACAATTTATTCCAGTATAAGCGGCTGAATTCCCTTTGGAATCTAAAATTGTCAATTGTCTGAAATCTCTTCCTTCATCAGATTCAATTAAAAGATTTAAAACTTGTTGAGCATTTAATCCTTGTTTCAAAAGTGCTAAGCCTCGTGGTCCAAATGAAGGATTTACAAAAGATTGAGTTGCAACAACTCCAACACCAGCTTCACCCCAAGAGACAATTGTACCAACAGCAAACCAATGTGATTGAACCGCAACGCCCATTTCACCGGTAATTGTATCTCTTGCAACTATTGAAAAAGTATGTGCGAATGGTTCTGACGAGAAAAAAGTTTGTGCATTTAAAATTATTGGAAAAATAGCGAATGCGAAAATAATTTTTTTATTTTTCATAATTCCTCAAATATTTATTATTTAAAAACTTTATATATTTTTTCGACTTATTGGCATAGTCATACATCTACATCCGCCGCCGCCGCGTGCAAGTTCTGCACCATCAATTGTAATTACATATTTTTTATAATCTTTTAATCCAATTTTATTGCTAATTATATCTTTTGCTTTTATAACTTCAAATCCATTTTGATTGATAGCTTCTATTGTGTATTCATTTCTGTTGTAGCCAATAATTTTACCGGGACCAACTGCAAAAAAATTTGCACCGCTATGCCATTGTTCTCTTTCTTGTATCCAATTATCATTATTACCACCGCAATAAATTGGTTTCAAATCCATTCCTAATTTTGATAGTGATTGGAGCAGATTGTTGTCTTCATTTATACTTTTCACTTTCCCATTATCAATTGATATATGAATAGATTCAAATGCATGGTTATTTAGAATTACTGGCGAATAAATTAAACATTTGTCTTTATCCAAAATTGTAAAGACCATATCAAGATGAATAAATGATTCCGGTTGTTTTGGCAAAACTTGTGCAATAATATTCATTTTCTTTTTTGATTGCTTAAAATGTTCAATGAGATAATCAATTCCTTGAGGAGTAGTTCTTGCCCCAACGCCAATAAGCAAAATATCTTCGCGGGCAATTAAAATATCACCACCTTCAATTGTTGTTGTTTTTGAATTCGGGGAAGTATTTGGATTTACAACTTCTGTATCGAAAATATTTTTACAATTAAAAATTGCTTCCATAATTATTGCTTCTCTTTCACGAACTTGATTTGCGAGTTTTCCAATTAAAACTTTGTTGTTCATTGAAATTGAAGCATCTCTTGTGAAGAAAAAATTATGAAGCGGTTGAAGTTCATATCTTTCATCACTCAAATATTTTGTTAAATTGAATTCTTTGACCGGAACCCCTTCAATTAATTCTTTTGCTAAAACTGAATTTGGCAATTCCAATAGTAAATCAATTATTTCCGGAACATTTTCTTTAACACAAACTTTTGTTATCAATTTAATTTTAGAATCTTGATCGTTTAATACCGTTTTCAGTAAATCACTGACTTCATAAATATTTGTAATTTTTTTTAACACTTTTTTAAACTGCAAATATTCTTTAGAAGCAACAGATAAATTTAAAATGTCACTATACAAAGCCCGTTCGGCATTTTGTGGAGTCATATTTTCAACTTCATGTCCAGGTGTATGAATTATAACTTTTTCTAAATCACCAATTTCAGAATTAATATTTATTTTCATTTAACTACCTCAAATATTTCAATGAATAATATATCTAATTGGAAGAATTTATTTTTCTAAATTTTGTCATAATTGAATCAAATATATTAACAAATTATTAACTATCATTTTATTATAAAGCTTAATAAGTTATATATCAATTTTTGATTCTCTTAAATCTATGAATTATCACTTAAAAGAAATAATACCTTTTTTTACAAATGTCCCAAATTCTATTGAAAAAGAATTTTCTGAAAATGTAATATCACATTCTTTTAAAAAAGGAACGTTTATTTCAATGGAAGGTGATAAGTGTAATTACTTTCCCATAATAAAAACCGGAGTAATTAGAGTTTATAAAGTTGGTTATACGGGACAAGAAATTACACTTTACAGAATAAATTCTGGGGAAAGCTGCATTTTAACAATTTCGTGTTTGTTAGCTCAAAATAATTTTCCGGCAATAGCTGTAGTGGAAAAAGATTGCGAAGTTTTGCTGGTTTCTGCTGAAAAGATTCGTGAATGGATTAGAAAATATGATATGTGGGCAGAATATATTTACAATTATCTTTCCAAAGTTTTGATGAACGTTCTAAAAATAATTGAAAATATTTCCTTTAAAAAAATTGATGTCAGAATTATTGAGTATTTAATTGAACAATTTTCTAAGCAAGGAAAAACATTGGAATTAACACATCAACAAATTGCTTATGATATTGGAACCGCAAGAGAAGTTGTAAGCAGAACACTGAAAGAATTGGAATCTCAAAGTATCATTTCTCAAACTCGTGGAAAAATAATTATTGACCAAATTACCGAGTTGAATAAAAGACTTACTTATCTCCAGTAAAAGAAAATTTTAAAAAATTTGATTTATGTGATTTTGTCACATACAAATAAGATATTTAGTCCTATGTTTATTTTATAAATAATGTTTAACCAATAATTAAAATTTGAAAAATATGAAACTGATTAAAATTTTTTATTTTTTCCTTCTATTCGCAATTATAATTTCTTGCGAAGAAAACATTGTAACCGAATGTGAAGATGAAAATCAAAATACTGGTACCTTAACAAAATTTTCAGATATTCAAAAAGATGTGTTTGATATAAGCTGTGCAACTTCCGGTTGTCATGCCGGAGCTTCTTCACAAGCTGGTTTGCAGCTTACAAGCGGTGACAGCTATGCTGAGTTGGTAAATAACACAAGTGTATTAAATCCCAATTTTAAATTAGTTGAACCAGGAAATAGCGAAAATAGTTTTCTTATAAAAATGTTAAAACATATCGGTGAAGGAACTTTACAAATGCCGCCATCGGGAAAATTAAGTAATTCCGCTATTGATTCAATTTCTGCTTGGATTGACAGAGGTGCTTTAAATAACTAAAGAGGTGATTATGAAAATCAAAATTATTCTGTATTTATTTATTTCGTTTGTTTCAATAATAAATTTAGTTGCTTCAGAATTTCACGTTAAAAAGACAGAAAAAAATTCAGTAAAATTTATTTCAGATGCACCAATTGAAAATTTTGAAGGAGTTACAAATAATATAGATGGATATTTATATTATGAAATTGAGCTTACAAATAACAGTCAGCTTCATTTTGAAGTTGATTTAAGAACCTTAGATACCGGAATTGGTTTACGAAATAGACATATGCGCGAAAATTATTTAGAAACAGACGAATATCCAATGGCTGCATTTTCTGGTAAAATTGTAAAAGCTGAAAAACTTTCGGAGAATAAATATAAAGTTAATGTAAGCGGCGAGATGAATATTCACGGGGTTAATAAAAAACAAAATATTGAAGGTATTGTTGAATTTATTGACGATGAGATAAAAATCACTACAAATTTTATTGTAAAATTAACTGATCATAAAATTGATGTACCGAGTTTGATGTTTATGAAAATTGATGAAAATATGGATTTACAACTCAGTTTTAATTTAGAAAAAGCAAAATAATTTTGGAGATATAATGCAATTTGGTGAAAAAAAGATATTATCAATATTTGCTATGGTTTTATTTTATTCCGTAATAATCAATGCACAAGAAAATACTATTAGTTGGAAAAAGAATGAAGAAGTAAAATCCGAACAATTACATTTATTTCATTCTACACATTCAATTAATTTACCAACAACCGAAACTCATCAAAAGGGAAATATTGAATTTGAGATTTCTCACAGATTTATTCCAACATTAAGCGATGGAATTGATGCACTTTATGGTTTTGATGGACCAGTAAATATTAAACTTTCTTTAGGGTATGCAGTTTCAGATTATTTTGTTGCAACAATTGCAAGAAGTAATGTTGATGATAATCTTCTCCTAAAAGCGAAATATCAATTTTTTCAGTTTGATAATGATGTATTTCCTTTTCAATTTGCGTTAGAAGGTGGAGCAGCATGGAATACTGATCCAATTGGAAGAAAATCTGATGATAACAGAAACTTTCAATATTATGGTCAACTAATTTTTAATTCGTTAATTAAAAATAAAATTGGCTTAGGCTTTGTCCCAACATATTCTTACAATAGTCATGTATACTGCCCGGAAAAGCAATACTCATTTACATTTGGGACTTATCTTCAATACTATTTAACAAAC
The DNA here is from genome assembly GCA_041741395.1 of Melioribacteraceae bacterium. Classification (GTDB taxonomy): domain Bacteria; phylum Bacteroidota; class Ignavibacteria; order Ignavibacteriales; family Melioribacteraceae. Next base: position 5,287 of record JBGSKB010000355.1, on the reverse strand, counting down.
TTGTGGAGTGTTTTAGCCGAATGGAATCCTACCGTTTCGGGATTTAGGAATAAATACAACTCTTTAAGTTTTGGTTTTGAATTAGAAACTGGCGGGCATTTCTTCAAAATTATATTATCAAATAATACAGCGCTTAATCCAACACAATTTACAACTGGTGCAGATTTACCAATTTCATTAAAAAATATGAGAATTGGATTTAATATTACAAGACTTTTATAAAATCAAGGAGGCTTTATGAAAAAAAATGTAGGTGGTATCGATAAAAACATAAGATTGGTATTGGGTATTGCATTAATAGTTTTTGGTTATTTAAATAATTCTTGGTGGGGAGCAATAGGAATTGTTCCAATTCTTACTTCATTAATTGGATGGTGTCCATTTTATGTCCCATTAAAAATATCAACTTTAACAAAAATTGATAAAAGTTAGAAAGGTTAATTTTATGAAAAATGTAATATCAGTTTTTTCAGCAGTAATTTTTATTCTATTTGTAGGAAACATATCTGCACGTGACTTTAGAGTAGATCAAGTTCCAAATGGAAATAAATCTAACTGTAATACTTGTCATACTTCTGGCGGAGGAACACCAAGAAATGCTTTTGGGTTAACTGTGCAAAGCAGTTTTTTAGATGGAAGCGGAAATGTTTTATGGGGATCTGATTTAGCAAATGAAGATTCAGATAATGACGGTTTTACAAACGGGGAAGAACTTCAAGACCCTAGAGGAATGTGGATCGCGAATTCGCAAAATCCGGGTAACGCAAGTTTAGTAACAAATCCGGGTAACGCAAACAGTCATCCGGCGGCAAATATTATTTTAACAAATAATACAATTTACGGCGAAATCTTAACTGACATAGCGGGTTATACACTTTACTTTTTTGCGAATGATGCATTTGAAGCATCTGTTTGCTATGATCAATGTGAAATAAATTGGCCTGTATTTTATAGAGATAGCATTATGGTTAGTGATGGTTTGATCCAATCTGATTTTGCAACAATTACAAGAAATGATGGAAGTATGCAAACAACATATAAAGGCTGGCCATTATATTATTTTAAAAATGATACAGCACCTGGTGATGTTAAGGGTGAAAATGTTGGTGGTATATGGTTTGTTGCAAAACCGGATTATTCAATTATGCTTGTTAATAACCAACTTGTTGGTCATAATGGAAATCAATACAATGGGAATTATGAACTTGGTCTGGAAGTTATTCAATATTTTGTAGATGAACGGGGTCATACACTTTATACTTTTATTAACGATGAATTTGAAAAAAATAAATTTACAAAAGAAGATTTTAGTAATAATGCAGTTTGGCCAATTTATGAAACAGAATTATTAAAAGTGCCATCAAATCTTGATTCTTCATTATTTAAAACGATTAATGTATTTGGTCGCAATCAACTTACATATAAAGGTTGGCCGTTATATTATTTTGGACAAGATAGTATGATGCGGGGAAAAAATAAGGGAATAAGTTTTCCATCTCCCGGCGTTTGGCCGGTTGCAAAATCTGAAATAGACATTGCGACTAATATACTTTTTAGTGATGAAAGTATTGTTCTAACTCAATATTTGCTAGATCAAAATTATCCCAATCCATTTAACCCGGAAACCAGTATTCGATTTTCATTACCTGAAGCATCTAATGTTAAAATTAAAGTTTATGATATAATTGGAAAAGAAGTTGCAACTATCCTAAATCAAAAATTATCAAAGGGAATTCATGAAGTTACATTTGATGCAAGTAAATTGAATAGCGGAGTATATGTTTACAGAATTTCTGCAAATAATTTTACGGCTTCAAAAAAGATGATTTTAATGAAGTAAGAATTGTAAATATTATTATTTAAATGCCGAATAGTTATTCTGTTCGGCGTTTAATTTTTTTTATGCGATTTTAAATTGACTGATAATTTTAATTTTTGATTTAAATATTATTATAAAATTAAAATTTCATTCCAATTCTTTATAACTGTTTCAACCATTTCGGGATTTGGTGAACCGTAAGTTTTTTTATTTTGCAGACAAGTTTCTGCTGATAAATAATTATAAACATCAATTTCAAAAAGTGGTGTGTGTTTTTTATATTCTTCCAATGTAATTTGATTTAATTTTTTATTTTCTTCTGTTGCGAATTTTACAATTTTACCTAAAATATCATGAGCATCTCTAAATGGAATTCCTTTCAAAACAAGATAATCAGCCAAGTCTGTTGCCAACATTAAGCTTCCGTCAATTTCATCAATAAATCTTTCCTTATTTACGTTTAAGCTTTTTATCATTTCCGACATTAAAAAAACTGAATCAAATAGTGTAAAGTATGAATCGAACATTCCTTCTTTATCTTCTTGCAAATCTCTATTATAACTTAAAGGCAAAGATTTTATTGTTGAAAGTAAAGCAAAATAATTTCCGAAGACCCTTCCGTTTTTTCCTCTAATTAATTCAGCTAAATCCGGATTTTTCTTTTGCGGCATAAGTGATGAACCGGTAGTAAATTCATCTCCAAGTTTTATAAAATTCCATTCGTATGATGTCCATAAAATAATTTCTTCACTTAATCTGCTTAAATGCATCATTGATAAATTGCATGAATGTAGAAAATCCAAAATAAAATCTCTGTTTGAAACTGAGTCGAGAGCATTTTTTGAAACGGAAGAAAATCCTAATTCCTTTGTTGTAAAATTTCTATCCAACTCAATTGTAGAGCCAGCTAAAGCACCTGAGCCTAAAATATTTTCGTCTGCTTGCGAAAATGAAAAACTGAATCTTTCTTTGTCTCGTTGTAACATTTCAACATAAGCTAACAAATGAAACGCAAAGGAAATTGGCTGTGCCCTTTGTAAATGAGTATATCCCGGCATTAATGTATTAACATTTTCTGAAGCAAGATTTACCAAACTTTTTTGCAAATTTGAAATTTGAGATAGTAAATTATTTATTGCATTTTTTATCCAAAGTCTAACATCAGTCGCAACTTGATCATTTCTACTGCGCGCTGTATGAAGTTTTTTTCCAACATCGCCAATAATTCTTGTAAGTTCAGATTCAACAGCCGAGTGTACATCTTCAAATTCAGTAATACTTGGGTTCCATGTTCCATCATTAAATTTGAATTGAATAATATCCAAAGTTTGCTGAATACTTTTATTTTCTTCATCTGATAAAATTTCAATTTTGTTCAACATTTTTGCATGAGCTTTGCTTACCTTAATATCCCACTCAAGCAAATTTATATCGTAAGAAAGCGAAGAAGAAAATTCTAAAGCTTTGCTGTCAAATATTTTATTAAATCTCGAACCCCAAAGCATTAAATATCACCACCATTTTAATGAATTATAGAATGATACAAATTATAAAAAACAAATATCAAATTAATTATAAACCTCAAACGAACGACAAAAATTAAATAACAAAAAAATAAGAACAAGAAAATTCAAATTGTCATGTTGAACCTACTTGCAGCAGGCAAGCTTGTTTCAACATCTCACAAATAGAGATCCCGAAACGAGTTCGGGATGACTAATTAAGAATATTGTTTTTTGAAATTTATTTGTCATTAATCATTTACATATGAAATTTAATTGTCGAACTAACTTCTAACAGTCACAAATTTATTTTTTGTATGTCTAGTAATTACTTGATGCGGTAAACTAGTAATGTTTATAAACCCTTCCGCATCTTTATGATTAAATGTATCTTCTTCAGTATATGTTGCTAATTCTTGATTATACAAGCTATTTTCAGAAACTCTGGCAAGAACTTTCATTGTTCCTTTGTAAAGTTCTAAAGTTACATCACCGCTTACTCTTTCTTGAACTTTATCAAAAAATGTTGTTAATGATTCGAATAAAGGAGTAAACCAAAATCCATCGTAAATTAAATTAGCATAAGTGTTAGAAGCATTTTGTTTATATCTGAATGTATCTTTATCCAAAGTAAGTTTTTCTAATTGTCTGTGAGCTTCATGTAAAATAATTGCTCCGGGAGCTTCGTAAACTTCTCTTGATTTTATCCCGACAACTCTATTTTCAACTATATCTAATCTTCCAATTCCGTGTTTTCCGCCAATATCATTCAAAGTGCTTACTAATTGAGCTCCTGGCATTTCAACGCCATCTATCTTTGTTGGAATTCCTTTGTTGAAAGTAATTTTAATTACTTCAGATTCTTGAGGAGCATTTTTAGGATTAGCTGTAATTTGATATGCGTCTTCCGGCGGTGCTTCAGCAGTATCTTCTAAAATTCCGCACTCGGTTGCAATTCCCCAAATATTTTCATCTATTGAATATAATTTTTGAAGATTTGCAGAAATTGGAATATTATTTTCTTTTGCATAAACAATTTCTTCTTCTCTGCTTTTGAATTCCCAAGTTCTTAATGGAGCGAGAATTTGAATGCTAGGATCCAAAGTTTTCATTCCAACTTCAAAACGAACTTGATCATTTCCTTTGCCGGTGCAGCCGTGAGCAATCATATTAGCATTTTCTTTCTGTGCAATTTCAACCATTAGTTTAGCTAATAAAGGACGACCTATAGCAGTAGCCAGCGGATATTCACCTTCATAAAGTGCTCCGCCTTTTAAAGCTTTAAAAGCATATTCTTCAATAAATTCTTTTTGCAAATTAACTACATATGCTTTTGAAGCTCCTGTACTTAAAGCTTTTTCCTCGATATTAACTATCTCAGATTTTTGTCCCAAATTTCCAGTTACAGTAATGATTTCTGCATTGTACTTTTTACTTAACCATTTTACCATTACACTAGTGTCTAATCCACCGGAATAAGCCACAACTATTTTGTTGTTTTGCATCTTCTTATAACCTCATTTTTTATAATTATCTGTAATTAAATTCTTCAGAATTTCAAGAATTTTTTCAATGTTGGTAATTTTATTGGGAATAATTAAAACTGTATCATCACCGCCGATTGTTCCTAAAATTTCTTCTCTGTTTAATCGATCAATATAATGAGCAACACCTTGAGCTCTTCCCGCAAGGGTTCTAAGTACTATCATTGATTCATTCTGTGCAATATTTAAAATTTCTAATCCAACAAGCTTTGCAATTTCCTTACCATAATCTGTGCTGCTTAAAATGTATTGTACGCCCAAATTTGTAAATGTTCTAATTACGCCCAAATCTGCAAAGTCTCTACTCAATGTTGCTTGAGTGATTGTTACTCCTTCGTTCCCAAGAAGTTTAAGAATTTGTTCTTGATTAGAAATAATTCTTTCAGTAAGAATTCTTTTAATTTTGTTTTGTCTAACTAATT
>JBGSKB010000354.1:0-3585 GCA_041741395.1 Melioribacteraceae bacterium | reverse complement strand
TTCAGCAAAATCTTCAAATTCATCACCATTTTCATTAATTGAATCTTCAATAAAATAGCTTGAAATGTACAGTTTTAACAATTCTTGATAGTTTTTATCTGCATATTCTTTTTCAATTATTCTCTTACATTTTCTAAAGATTCTTTTATCTAAGCCATTTTTACAGCATTGCCCGGGTAAAATGCTTATTCTAAGATCTTTCATAACTTCTTGCAATAGAATACTTGCAGTTAATGATGCATCGTAAAAAGCTTCCATTTTAACTCCAAAATTTTTTGGTTCATAATGATATTCGCAAATTTTACGCCAATATTTTAGCATGAAATTCATTTTTTTTGTTTTGCATTAAAGAATTTTATTCCAAAATACAATAAATCGTTAAAAGTGTATTAATTTGAGTAATTATTAAAATTTGTCAAAAAAAGTTTACCTTCCTTAAAAATTTTACGCAAACATGCAATGATTAGGGTCACTAAATTAAATCTCTAATTTTCCGATAATGGAATGCTACATTATATAACTTTAAATTAACTGGAGAATTTATGAAGAAAAAATTTTTAGTAATTTCGTTTCTATTATTAATTGCCTTTGGTTGTCAAGAAAGTAATTCAATTTTAGAACCATCAAACCAAGATAATACAACTGAGTTAAGTAAAATTCCATCAACTTTTTCAACAGATTCATATTTAATTGATGGGGTTACAGGAGGCAATATTAATGTATTGCACACATGGGTAAATGCTGATGGTGAATTATCATTATTGGCAGCCGTCTTATATATTCCAAATAACGCATTTAGCGGTACAAAAGAATTTAGTATGGTTTTCAATTTAGATGAAAATTCTGTTAGTCTTTATCCATCACCAACAACTTTTGATAAACCGTTATTATTTAGTTTTAAACTTAAAAATGTAAATGTTGCTTATGCAGATTTGGATTTTAAATATTTAGATGGCGATGAAGAAATTGTGTATGAAGAAAACATTGTTGATACCCAATTAGGAAATTTGGAAGTTAAAAAAGCTCAACTCAACCATTTTTCAGAATGGGGTTGGGGAAGATAATTTAACTTACGCACTTTGTTTTATAATCACTTGATTTTTTGAAAATCTAATTTCAAAAGTTGAACCAAAACCTAATGCGGTTTTTACATTTATTTCTCCGTTTAAGATTTTTATATATTTTTTTGCAATCGACAAACCTAAGCCTGTCCCAGGATAGGCTTTATTTGTTCCTTCACTAATTTGCTTAAATTCTTTAAAAATCATTGGAATGTTTTTCTTATTCATACCAATTCCGGTATCTCTTACTCGCAATAAAAATACATCATTACCGGTATTTTCATTACTTTCTGTTTCAACAACAACACTTCCAGTGTCAGTAAATTTAATAGCATTATTGATCAGATTTTCAACAATTACTCTTAACATCGAAACATCGATATATAAAATTTCAACTTCCCTTTGCAACTTTAATTCATAATCTAATCCTTTTATAGCAGCAATTCCCTTAAAAGAATTAAATATTTCGACTATTTCCGGAATAATATTTATTTCTCTGTAATTTACTTCATATCTATCAGATTCAACTCTTGCAAAATCTAAAATCATACTTAATGTATTTAATAGTCTTGAACCGGTTCTGTATATACCTTCAGCCATTGTTCTTTTTTCCAAATCATTTATTTCTTTGGAAAGAATTTCTGAATATCCTAAAATTCCAGTTAGTGGAGTTCTCAGTTCATGACTCATATTTGCCAAAAATGTGCTTTTTGCATTGCTTGCAGTTTCAGATCTTTCAACAGCTAATATTAAATCTTCTTCCGTTCTTTTTCTTTCTCTAATTTCTTCTTCTAATTTTTTAGTTCTTAATGAAACTAAATCTTCTAACTGTTCTTGATGTTTTTTAAGTTCTTTTTCATTTTTCAATAATAATGATTCAGTTTCTTTTCTAATTCTAATGTTTTTTTCCAACTCAATATTTTGTTTTCTCTTTTTAACAAACATCCTTAAGAAAAGTAGACTAATTACAAAAAATAAAACTGCCAAACTAATTATTGTTGTTCTTACAAAATCCTGATGCTGTTTTGCCTGAATTAATAATTCAATTTCTTTGTCCTTTAATTTCATTTGCTGAGTAATTTCTAATTTTGCTAAGACTTTTTTATTTTCAATTGAAAAAATTGAGTCTTGCAAAGAGCGTGCAGTTTTATAATATGCAAGTGAATTTTTGTAATCTCCCTTTTCCTCATACGTTTTAGAAAGAAGTAAATTACATTTTTGGATTTCATCTTTTATACCAAGACTTTGAAATATTTCTAAAGCAGTGGATGAAAAAGTAATAGCTTCCATTAAAAGTTCATTTTTAGTAATTAATGAATTCTGTAAATTTTTATCAATTGCCATAGCATATTTAAGTTCGCTCAGATGTTCATTTTGAAAAGCAATGCGAAGATCATTATTAATTGATATAGAATAATTGAGAGCAGATTTCAGATTGAAGTATGCATGATTATAATCTTTAAGTTTTAAAAAGGCTAACCCTGAATTTGCCAAAAAAACCGATTTATTAAAATCATCATTTATTTCATCAAAAATTTCAACAGCTTGGTTGTAATAAATTATAGCATTATTAAAATCATGTATTTCAAAATAAACTCTGCCAATATTTCCAAGCTGAGTTCCAATTCCTAATTTATCATTTAGACTTTTAGAAATTTCTAAGGCTTTTTCAAAATATGAAATACCTTCTGAAAAATTACCTAACGTTGTATTTAAAATTCCGGTATAATTATAACAATTTCTTATTCCATGCTGATCATTCAAATTTTCATAAATTTTACCGGCAATATTAAAGTTTTCAAACGCTTTTGGATAATCTGAAATATGAAAAAAAGCTACACCTAATTTACTATGCGAATCAGCAATTCCTTTTTTATAATTTGCTGAATTACTAATTTTTAACGCAGCTTCATGTTTTTTAATTGCTTCTTTAATATTTCCTTTAAATCTATTTGCTTCGCCAATTAAATTTAGGTTGTCTACAATTCCCTTTTCCCAACCAATTATTTCTGAAATTTTCAGTGCGGAATCTGCAAAAAGTATGCATTTCTCAATATTTGAAGGTGCCAAATCCCAAGCAATTTTATACAAATTGTTTACTTTAGTCGTATCATTTGCTTGTATGGTGATGTTTGAAAATATTACGAACAATAATATTCCCAAATAAGAAAGTTTTATACTTTTCCTGGCCATTTTTCAACCCAAATTAAAAGTAATACATATATATAATAATAAATATTGATTTTTTACAATATTAATAAAAAAAATAATTCAAAAGATTAAAGAATTTTCATTTTTATGTAACAAAAAAAATAATAAAATTTTTCTTTGTAAAAATTGAGAATATCTTTAACTTTGTGCTCAAAATTTTTGGGCAGATAGCTCAGTTGGTAGAGCAAAGGACTGAAAATCCTTGTGTCGGCGGTTCAATTCCGTCTCTGCCCACTTCCAGTAAGCCAAGTAACCAAGCTTGGCTTTTTTGTTTTAAATTGATTGTTTATTGGTTTGCTTTTGAGATTTTACT
>JBGSKB010000353.1:0-6471 GCA_041741395.1 Melioribacteraceae bacterium | reverse complement strand
AATTACAAAACATTGATTTTCAATTGCACGAGCTTTTAATAAAGTTTTCCAATGTTCAATTCTTTTAATAGGCCAATTTGCAATGCTAATTAAAATTTCTGCACCTTGTTTTGTGCAAAGTCTGTAAAGTTCCGGGAATCTTAAATCGTAACAAATAGAAAGACCAATTTTTAATTCATTAATTGTAGAAACTACAATTTCATTTCCGGCGGAATAATTTTCATTTTCTTTGGCTAAAGAAAAAGGATGAATTTTTCTGTAAACTGCTTGAATAATTCCCCAAGAATTAAAATGAAATAATGAATTGTAATATTTCGCATTTTCTTTTTCAATAATACCGGCAAAGATTTCTAATTTTTTTCTTCGTGCAAGTTTAAGAAAATAAGAAATTCCAATTCCATCAATTTCTTCAGCATTTTCTTTTGCGTTCATTGTAAAACCGGTAAGTGTCATTTCCGGAAAGATTAAAACATCTGTCCCTTTTTCCAAATTTGAAATCAGTTTTTCAATAGTTAAAATACTTTCGTCTTTATCATTCCAGCTTGGGCTAAATTGGCAAATTGCAATTTTCATTTTTATTTCTAAATAATTATCAAAATGTTGATGTTATATTATTGTAATAATTTATAACTTGTATCGCAAAATTCAATTTTTCTTCTCTAAAATCAAGGAGTTCCAAATGTTAAATTATGTTTGGCTAACTTTATTAATGTTAGGAATTGGTGTAGCTCTTACCACAGATATCATTGAAAAGTCTGAAAATAAATATCAAAATGATGTAAAATTATCCGCAGAAATAATTCTTGAAGATTTTACGCAATCTTTTAAAACGGGAAAAAATTCTGTAATTATTAAAATCCCAAAAGAAAAATTCAATTCATTTTATAATACGGAAAGCCAAGCTGATATTGAACAAAATGCATCTGTAACTATTTCTGATGAAAAAAAATCCGGTATATTATTTTTAAATGTTAATGATAAAACCCCCGACTTTTGGAAAAATATGGCAAAGATTTCCGGTAAAAATGATGATTTAACCGGAGAAATTTTTATTGGAAAACAAATAAATGGAAACAAATATTCTGCTGATTTAGTTTTAGAAAATATTTCATTTTCAAAAATGAAAGAAGTTACAAATTCTGCTTTAGATTATGCCGGAATCGCTGTTGATATAGCATTAGGTTTAATTGGAATTATGACTTTATGGCTTGGCGTTATGAAAGTTGCAGAAGAAGCTGGGTTAATCAAAATTATTGCAAATGCAATGAAACCAATTACTAAATTTTTATTTCCATCCGTTCCTCAAGATCATCCGGCAATGGGTGCGATGATAATGAATATGGCTGCAAATATGCTTGGACTTGGAAATGCGGCCACTCCTTTTGGGCTAAAAGCAATGGAAGAATTGGATAAATTGAATCCTGAAAAGGGTGTTGCAACTAATGCAATGTGTACATTTTTAGCAGTAAATACCGCTGGATTAACACTAATTCCCGCAACAGCAATTGCAGTTAGAGCTGCTTCCGGTAGCAGTGATCCCGCAATAATTATTGGCACTTCTGTTTTTGGAGCTTCTTGCGCAACAATTGCAGGAATTACTTCAGCAAAAATATTGGAAAAGTTTCCCCTAAAAGAAGGTGGATTTTCAGCTCTGTTAAAATCAAGTAAAAAAGGTTTAACGATATTTGCTGCCGTACTTTTAATAATTTTTGTTATGGCAGTTTCCGGTTTGGCATCTACTTTGTTAAGTTATTTGAGTTTTCTAAAACCGGAGTTATTTAAATCAATAATTCAAATAATTTCCATTCTCGCAATTCCAATGTTGATTTTTATTTTTGTTGGATACGGAGCAATTAAAAAAGTAAAAATTTATGAAATGTTTATTGAAGGAGCTAAAGAAGGATTTAATGTTGCAATAAGAATTATTCCATATTTGGTTGCAATGCTTGTTGCAATTGGAATTTTTAGAGCGGGCGGCGCAATGGAAATGTTAATTTATATTTTAACTCCAATTACAAATTTAATTGGAATGCCGGCGGAAGCCTTACCAATGGCTTTAATGCGACCTCTTTCCGGTTCCGGATCTTTAGGAGTTATGGCAGAAATTATTGCAACCCATGGTCCGGATTCAATGATTGGAATTTTAGTTTCAACTTTTTTTGGAAGTTCTGAAACAACATTTTATGTAATTGCAGTTTACTTTGGTGCAGTAAATATTAGAAAAATTAGACATGCTCTTGCTGCTGGATTGATAGCAGATATTGCCGGAGTTCTTGGCGCAATTTTTATCGTGAAATTATTATTTGGTTAAAATGAAAGTAATTATTACAAGAAAAATTTCTGAAGTTGCAAAAAGCATGTTAATAAAAAATGGAATTTCCGTAAAGGAATTCCCATATAATAGAGGAATGTCTCATATAGAATTACTTAAATATGCAAAATATGCTGATGGAATAATTTCGGTTTTATCTGATAAATTTGATAAAGAGACAATTGACCAATTACCCAAATGTAAAATTATTGCAAATTATGCGGTTGGTTATAATAATATTGATATCAATTATGCAAAACAAAAAGGAATTGTTGTTACAAATACGCCAGATGTTTTGACTGATGCTACTGCGGAAATTGCAGTTTCGTTAATACTTACTTGCTCTAGAAGAATTATTGAAGCAGAAAATTTCATGAGGATGAAAAAATTTAAAGGGTGGGAACCGCAACTTTTACAAGGTATTCTATTAACAGGAAAAAAGGTTGGAATAATTGGTGCCGGAAGAATTGGACAAGCTACAGCAAAACGCATGAAATCTTTCGGATGTGAAATATTATATTTTAGTAAAAGTAGAAAAATAGAATTTGAAAAAGAGTTAAATGCAAAAAAAGTTTCGTTAAATAAATTACTGAAAGAATCAGATGTTATTTCAATACACGTTCCTTTGAATTCAGAAACCAATAATCTTTTAGATAAAGAAAAATTGAGTTTACTTAAACGATCTGCAATTCTTGTCAATACGGCACGAGGTGAAATCCTTGATGAAAAATTTTTAATTAAAATGTTGAAAAATAGAAAAATATTTTCCGCAGGATTTGATGTTTATGAAAATGAACCAAATTTAAACAAATCACTTTACAATTTGAAAAACGTAATACTTTTACCTCATATTGGAAGTGCCACTTTTGAAACAAGAAATAAAATGGCAGAGCTTGCTGCAAAAAACGTTATTAATGTTCTTAATGGAAAAAAAGCTTTAACACCGGTTAGATAATTCCTTTTATTCAAATTACTTGTAATGTAGAAAGAATTAAAAATCTTTTGATTTGACTACAAATTCTATTTATTTTGATATATAACTAATTAAATTATTTTGCTTATGAGAATTGGAATTCCAAAAGAAACTTTGCGTGAAGAAAAACGAGTTGCAATTGCACCAGCCGGTGTTGATGCTTTAGTTAAATCCGGGCACTCAATTTTTATTGAAACTCAAGCCGGATTAGGCAGCCATTTTACTGATCAAGATTATATTAATGTAGGTGCAACAATTGTTTACAGTGCTGAAGAAGTTTTTCAAAGAGCTGAATTAATTGCAAAAGTAACTCCGCTTACTGATGAGGCTGCAAACCTTATCCAAGAAAATCAAATTATATTTTCATTTTTACATTTATCTGTTGGTAAAAAAAATATTATTGAAAAATTAATTGAAAAGAAAGCCGTTGCAATAAGTTATGAATTGATAGAAAAGAATGATCATTTGCCGGTTCTTCAAACAATTAGTGAAATTGCCGGACAACTAGCAATTCAAATTGGAAGTAAATATTTAAAGAGTGATGTTCCGTCCGGTCGCGGAATTCTTTTAGGAGGAATTCCCGGTGTTGCTCCGGCTGCAGTAGTTATACTCGGTGCCGGTGTAGTTGGTTATAATGCTGCAAGAACTGCTTATGCTTTAGGAGCACAAGTAATTGTTCTTGATAAAGATTTAAGAAGATTAAGAAGAATTGAAAATTCTATTTCAAAAAATATTACGACAGTTGTTGCAAATCCTTTAACAATTGCAAGAGGTGTAAAATTTGCTGATTTATTTATTGGGGCAGTTCAAATTAAAGGAGAAAAATCGCCAAATATAATTACTGAAGAAATGGTTAAAACAATGAAAAAAGGTTCAGTAATTATTGATATTTCTATTGATCAAGGCGGATGCGTTGAAACAAGTTATCCAACAACATTGTCAGATCCAATTTTTATTAAACATGATGTTATACATTACTGTGTACCAAATATACCGGCACTCGTAGCAAGAACTGCAAGCTACGGATTAACAAATGCATCGCTTGAATACATTATGAATATTGCCGATAATGGATTATCAAACGCTTTATTAGGTGATTTAGGATTATCAAAAGGAGTTTGTACATATTTAGGAACATGCACTAACGAAGTTGTTGCTGAAACATTTGATCTTGAATATAGAAGACTTCATATTTTTTCAACGAATTAAAAAGTTATAAAATGACATCAGAAATTTTAAATAGAGCACAAAAAATTACATGGCGCGAGAAATATAAATCAAAGGTTTTTTCTTCAGACGATGCTTTAAAAGTTGTTAAATCCGGAGATAAAATAGTAATTCAGCCCGGCTGTGCTGCTCCAATGGAACTAATAAGAGCTTTAGTAAGAAAAAAAGATGAACTTAGCGATGTAACTTTGTATCATATTTTAATAGTCGGCGATCTTCCATATTTAGCTCCCGGAATGGAAAAACATTTTACTCACAAAGCTTTTTTTATTGGCGGAAATGCAAGAAAATCAGTAAATGAAGGGAGAGCAGAATTTATTCCAATTTTTCTTTCGGAAGTTACAATGCTATTTAAACGAGGTGTAATTGTTCCGGATATTGCACTAATAAATGTTTCACCTCCGGATGAACACGGATTTTGCAGCTACGGAATTGATGTAGGTAATATTAAAACTCCAACTGAAAAAGCCAGAATTGTAATTGCACAAATTAATGATCAAATGCCGCGCGGATTGGGCAACAGTTTTATTCATTTAAATAAAATTGATTTTATTGTTGAACAAAGTGAACCTTTGATGGAACTTCCGCAAGTTGATCCAAATACAACTCCAAATATGCTTGCAAGTTATGATAAAATTGGGCAGTACATTGCCGAAATGATTGAAGATGGTTCAACTCTTCAAATGGGAATTGGCGCAATACCGGATTCTGTAATGAAGAATTTGAAAAATCATAAAGATTTGGGAATTCACACAGAAATGTTTAGTGATGGAATTGTTGAACTTGTTGAATCTGGTGTAATTAACGGTGAGAAAAAAACATTACATCCCGGAAAAATTATTGCGGGATTTGTACTTGGTACAAAAAAATCATTTAGATTTATTGATAATAATCCAATATTTGAATTTCATCCTCAAGAATATATTAATAATCCATTTATAATTGCGCAGAATAATAAAATGGTTGCAATCAATTCCGCATTGGAAATTGATTTAACCGGACAAGTTTGTTCTGATTCAATCGGTACAAAATTTTATAGCGGAATTGGCGGACAAGTTGATTTTATTAGAGGAGCTGCACATTCAGAAGGAGGAAAGCCAATTATTGCACTTCCATCAACTACAAAGGATGAAAAAATTTCCAGAATAGTTCCAATATTAAAACCGGGGGCGGGGGTAGTTACATCAAGAGGTGACGTTCATTATGTTGTAACAGAATATGGTGTCGCAAATCTATTTGGAAAAACCATTCAAGAACGAGTGCGGGCGTTAATCAGAATTGCGCATCCAAAATTTAGAGATGAACTTACTAAATTTGCAAAAGAGACTTATTTTATTTAGGTAAAAATGATTGCAGTTATTGGCGATATTCACGGATGTTATTACACCCTTAGAGAATTATATTCTAAAATAAAAAATCTTTATCCATCCGCAGAGATTTTTTCTGTAGGTGATTTATTGGACCGCGGACATTATTGCTTGGAATCCGTTGATTTCATTAGAGATAAAGGTATAAAATTCACTCCGGGAAATCATGATTTAATGTTTACTCATTTTTTTAAATCACCGGGAAGTATTTTTGCAAGAACTTGGATTCATAATGATAATGGTGAAACTTTAGCTGCTTATGAGTTTGAACCGGATAAAATTTGGGATCATATTGAATTTATTGAACAACAGCCATATTGGTATAATAATGAAGATGCATTTATAACTCATGCCGGATTTTCTTCATTTTATAAAAAATTTCTTAAATCCGGTTTTAAAAAAGATCTAAATATTCTTGGTGAAATAATCGATCATGAAATTGAATCTGACCATGGAGTTATGTGGAATAGAGATAAACTTTTAGATTTAGGTAAATTGCAAGTTATTGGTCATACACATAATATTGAACCCAAATTTGATAAATCATCGCATACAATTTATATTGATACTGGTGCGTTTAGGGGAAATAAACT
>JBGSKB010000352.1:0-9154 GCA_041741395.1 Melioribacteraceae bacterium | reverse complement strand
TTAATTGTGAAATTTCTATTAGAGTTCTTACACTTTTTTGTGGAGCGGCTAATCTAATGTGACCTTCATTTGTTTGCAGAATTCTGAACGACAATAAAATTGCGCTTAAGCCGGAACTATCGCAGTATTCTATTTCAGATAAATCAAAAACTAATTTTTGTATATCTTCTGAGGAAAGTAGAATTGTTAATTCGCCTTTTACTAATCCGGCAATAGATGCATCAAATGTTTTTTCTTGCAATTTGAATATTGCAACATCGTCAATTTTCTTAAACTCAAAGTTTACATTTTCGTTCATATAATTAAATTATTTTTCCAATTTGATAAAATTAAAATCAAAACATCTTTAACGAATTTAATAAATTTCTGTATGATATTTCAGAATTTATTTTTGAATTTACTAACTGAAAATTATAAAGATTTTCTACATTATTTTTTTTAAAGCCAACTTTAAATTTTGCTTTAATTAAACTTACCGTTGAAACTAAAAATAAATTATCTTCTCTTTCCAAATCAACCAATACATCAAATTTGTGATTTGCAATTTTATCTTGAAGCTGTTTATTGGGTAAACCAAGTTTTGTTATGTCATCAAAATTATAAGTAATTGTAGTGAAACTATTTGTTAATCTAACTAAATTTTTTCTATGCTCTGGTAAAAATAAGGTTACATTTTTTTTATGAATTTGAAAATATTTTGCAACATCAAAACTATTATTAAAATCAAGATCGTTTAAAGGAAGAATTAAAATATAATCAAGCGATTCTTCAACAAAGTTATTGAAGGAAAATTTGTCATTAAAATTCTTTAACATTTTCTTTCTGAAAATGAAATAGCCGATTCTATTTTTAATATCTTCAAACAATTTTTAACTCTCTAGCATTTGTTCAAATTTTTCTTCATCAATAATTTTAATATTCAATTTCTGAGCTTTTTCCAATTTTGATCCCGCATTTTCTCCAGCTAAAACATAATCCGTTTTGTTACTTATTGATGAAGTTACTTTTCCCCCATTTTGCTCAATTATATTTTTTGCCTCATCTCTTGAATATTTTGAAAGCGTGCCGGTTAAGACAAAAGTCAGACTTTCAAAAATACTATTTCTTTGTGTTTTTTTTTTACCTTCAAAATTTAATCCTGCCGATTTAAGATTATTAATAATCTCTAAATTTTTGGGATTGTTAAAAAAACTTTTTACACTTGAAGAAATTTTTGGACCAATTTCCCGAACTTCTTCAATTTCTTCACTTGATGCATTTATCAGATTATCAATATTGCCAAAATGATTTGCTAATTTTTTTGCAGCTCCGGCTCCAACAAATCTTATCCCAATTGCAAATAAAACTTTTTCAAATTGTTTGGTTTTACTTTTTTCTATCGCATTAAGTAAATTCAAAACGCTTTTTTCACCAAGCCTTTCAATTGAAATTAACTCATCTTTTTTTTCGGAAAGTTTATAAATATCCACAAAATTGTTAAGAAATTTCATATCAACAAATTGATTTATTATTGATTCGCCCAAACCTTCAATATCCATGGCTCCGCGCGAAGCAAAATGTTCTATGCTTCCTTTAATTTGAGCGGGACATAAATTATTAACGCAATAAATTGCAACTTCATCTTCCGGATAAAATAAATCTTCTCCGCAAACCGGACAAACTTTAGGAATTTCAGTCTTGCCAATTCCGGCTTCACGTTTTTCCAAAATCACTTCAGAAATTTTGGGAATTACATCTCCGCCTTTTTCTATAATTATATAATCACCAATTCTAATATCTTTTCTTTCAATTTCATCTTTGTTGTGTAAAGTTGCGCGGCTAATTGTTGAACCAGCTAAAAAAACTGGTTCAAGTTCTGCAACCGGAGTAACAGCACCGGTTCTGCCAACTTGCCAAGTTATTGAAATTAATTTTGTGGATATTTTTTTTGGTGGAAATTTAAAAGCCACAGCCCATCTTGGCGATTTGGCAACATTTCCTAATTTTTTTTGAAGTTCAATATTATTTACTTTTATAACAACGCCATCTGTTTCGTAAGGCAAATCTTCTCTTTTCTTATCCCAATATTTACAATATTCAATTACTTCATTTATGTTTTTACATAATTTAAAATTTTCGTTTACCTTAAAACCAAGTGATTTCAAAATATTTAAATTGATTTCTTGGCTTGTTAATTCTTGTTCGTTTGTAAATAAATAGTATGTGAAAATGTTTAAAGGACGTGAAGCAACAATTTTGGGATCTTGCATTTTCAAAGTGCCCGCAGTAGAATTTCTTGGATTTGCAAATAGTTTTAAATTTTCAGATTCTCTCTGTTCGTTTAGCTTTTTAAATTCCTCGATTTCCATAAAAACTTCGCCACGTACTTCAAAATAATTGGGAATTTTTCCTTTTCCATGAATTAATTTTAGCGGAACTGATTTAATTGTTTTAACATTAGCCGTAACATCTTCGCCTGTAATTCCATCTCCACGAGTTGCTGCATTTTTTAGAATTCCATTTTCATAAGTTATACTGATTGAAACTCCGTCAATCTTTAGCTCAGCTACATATTCAATTTCAGAATTTGTTTTTAAAAAATTTTTTATGCGATTATCAAAATCAATAAGTTCTTGATCATTGTAAGAATTTGCTAAACTTAGCATTGGAGTTTTATGTGTGACCGGTAAAAATTCTTTTGTTAAATCAGAACCAACTCTTTGCGTTGGTGATTCCGGTGTAATTAAATGAGGATTTTCATTTTCTAACTTCTGAAGCTCTTTGTAAAGCTGATCATATTCAAAATCACTAATTTTACTTTCAGCTAAAACATAATAAGTATAATCATATTCTCTGATTCTATTTCGTAAAACTTCAATATTTTTTTGAATATCAATCTTCATTTTTTACATTTTTCTTCAAAGCTAAATATTCAATTCCATTTTTTGTGATAATCATTTTCCTTGCCTTACCGGGAGCTTTATTAAAATCTAATTCCTTATTATTAAGAAATATTTTAACTGAACCGGAATTTCCAATATGCAACAAAAACTGCTCTTGAGCACTAAATATTTTTGTCATTCCGGAAGTTATAGTAAACTCATTATTATCCTTTTCATCAATTACAGCTCTTATCCAAGCTTTATCATCACACAAAATTTTAAGTTCAAGTCCGGATTTGTTTGGCTGAATAATTTGTGAATCTACCTTTTCTTCATCAATTTGATTTATTGAATCTTTTTGGGTTGAATCTGAATTTTCAATCTGATTTAATAAAGTATCAACTTTAACTGTATCAACAATAACTTTTTGCGGAAGTGTTTCTTCAAATGGTTTTTCTGTAATGAATGAATTTTCTTTATCTCTTAGAAATGTGTTATAAACAACAAAAATAATTAGCATCAAAACTATTGCTAGTAATGAATAATACATTGTATAATTCTTTTCTATGTGTTTTGATACTTGCGGCTGTTTAATATTTTCAGTATTTGCAGCACTTGTGTCGGTAATTATTTCTGGAGTTTTTTTTGTTTCATTTTTTACAGATTTTGATTCATTTTTTTTATCTTTTTCAGTACTTATTGCATCAAAATTTTCACCTGGTTCAAAATTTAATCCTTGTTTTGCTAGTTCATATTTGGAAATTATTTCATCTGTCTTTAAATCTAATGAATTACAATATTCTCTTAAAAATGCCTTCATATAGAACTCTGGCATAATTGAGAAATTTCCTTCTTCAATTGCTTCTAAAAACTTTTTATCAATTCTTGTTTTTGAATGAAGTTGTTCAAGTGTAATTTTTTTTTCTATTCTTTTTAATTTTAGCTGTTCGGAAAATTTTTTCAACATTTCATTCATTTTTCCCCCGGTTTCAGAATTTTCTTAAAATTTTTGCGACAAATGCTCCATCCATATTATTTCTACTCGGCAATGTTTGTACGCATCCGTTTTCATCAATTACTTCTGGACTAAACATTCCATTTAAGTTTACTAATTCAAAATTATCATTGGATGATAAAAATTTATTTACAATTTCTATGTTCTCTTCCGGTTCGGTTGTGCAAGTACTGTAAACAACAATTCCCCCAACTTTTACAGACATTGAAGCTTTTTCAAGGAGTTTTAACTGAATTTCATTTAGCTGCCGAATATCGCTTAAATCTTTCTTCCATTTTATATCCGGTTTTTTGGTCAAAGTTCCAATTCCGCTGCATGGAACATCTGCCAAAACTCTATCAAAATCATTTTCATCAAATTTTAAGGAATCTTTCACAACGGTTCTAATGTTACTAATTCCTAATCTTTCCATATTTTTTTTTAAAATTTCTAATCTGGTTTCAAATTTATCAACAGCAACAATCTCACCCATGTTTTTCATTTCATCAGCAAGAAAAGCGGTTTTTCCACCCGGAGCAGCACAAAGGTCAAGAACTTTCATATCCGGTTTACAATCAAGTGCTTTGCAAGCAAAACCGGTACTTTCATCTTGAATAGAAAAATATCCTTTTTGAAAATATTCCCAACTGCTTATATTTGTCAATGAAGATAATTCGAGATATTCACTAAGATATTTTCCATTTTTATATTTTAGATCAACGGAATCTAATAGAGATTTCAATTCAACAGAATTAGTTTTTAAAGAATTTATTCGAAGTGTATGTTTTGGTCTATTATTATTTGCAATTAATAAATTTTTGGTTTCTTCTTCACCGAATCTTTTTATCCATCTTTTCACCATCCAAGTTGGATGCGAATAATAAGCGGCGTAAAATCCCACAATATCTTCTTCTTTATTTGGATATCTTATTGAATCTTTGCTTCTGATAATATTTCTCAAAACTGCATTTGTTAAATTTGCTGATTTTTCACCTTGAAGTTTTTTTACAAATTCAACAGATTCGTTAACGGCAGCGTGTTCCGGAATTTTATCTAAAAATAAAATTTGATAAAGTGCAACTCTCATCGAATTTTTTACGTTGGGAATACATTTTGAAAATTGACCTTTGTAAAACCCATTTAAAATCCAGTCAATTCTTCCAAGCCATCTAATTACACCATGAACAATTTCAAAAAGTAATGCTTTATCCTTTCCGCTTAATTCAGAGTTTTTAATTTCAATATCTAACAATTTTTCTAAATATGCGTCGGTTCTATCAACTCTGTTAAGTAGTTTAACCGCAATTCCTCTAACGCCGGAATATAAATTAGTTTCGGAACCAATTACGACTTGTTGCATAAAAGCTTGATTAATTTATTTATTAAATGTGAGTTAAATTTACAAAAAAGAAAAGAAAATAAAGAATTTTAGATTTTATGAAATGAAAAAGCTTTCAAAAAATAAACAATGTATAGAGCTTATTTTTAGAAAGCTTTAAATTATTTTTTTAAACCGTATTTTTTGTTGAATCTATCAACTCTACCGGTAGAATCTAATAATTTCTGTTTCCCGGTAAAAAATGGATGACATTCGGAACAAATTTCCAATTTTATATGATCAACAGTTGATTTTGTAGTAAATGTGTTTCCGCAAACACAAGTTACAGCACAATTTTGATAATTTGGATGTATACTTTTTTTCATTTTAAACCCAATAAATTTTAACCTCTAAAAATATCAAAACTTTCCATAAAATTCAATATTCTAAAATTATCTTTCTTTTTGTTTGTACATTTCTTTTTTTAGAGAATCAAGCTTTGCTTTTAAAGCTTCAACATATTTTTTATCAACTTCTTCTCTTATATAAAATCCATCAAAAAGTAAAGAATTATTTCTACTTGCTAAAGTTGCTCTTCTATCAATATTAGGCTGATTATTATTTTTCTGAAGAGCTTCGTCTAAATTTGTCGACTTATTATTTGTAAAGGGAAGCTCAGTTTTGCTTACGTTTTCAACGATTCTTTGTGATTTTTTTTCATCATTTTGTAGAGTAGAATTTTCAATATTTACAGCAATTTCTTGTTTACTTTTAATTATTACATCATTTTTGCTAACTTCATTATTTACGGCTAATTTTTTTGAATTTAACAAATTTCCGGCAACTTCGGCTCTAAGTTTGGGAGAAATTTGAAATGGATTTTCAAAATTTTCCGGATCAGCATTAAGAAAAAATAATGAAATTAGAATTGCAGCAGTTGCAAAACTTCCAACTGGAATTAAAATTTTCCACGGAAAAAACGAAAACTTTTTATCAGTTTTGGTCTCAAAATTTTTATTCTGAATTTTAACTTTTAAGTTATACTCAAAATTATCATCAGCTTTAACTTTGGGAAGTTCCTTTAGTAAATTAATAACATGTTTATATTGCTTATCATTAGAATTGTAGAGATTTTTCTCCATAAATTACCCACTATAAATATTTTTTAATAACCCTTGAAGATGTTTTCTTCCTCTATTGATTCTTGATTTAACAGTTCCGATTGACAGATCTGTAATCTCTGCTATTTCCTCGTAAGATAATCCATCAATATCTCTTAAAATTACAACTTCTCTATAAACCGGTTTTACTTTTAACAATGCTTTCTGAATAATTTCACCTTTCATTTCGCTGTCTGTTGCTCTTTCTGGAGAAACAAAAGATGTATCTTCAACTTGAATTTTCTTTTCGTCATCGTCATTATCAAGCGAAAAAATAATTCTTCTTTTTCGTCTTTTCAATTCATTACGAGCTAAATTTCCGGCAATTGTATAAATCCATGTTGAAAATTTTGCAAAAGAGTTATATGAATCTTTGTGCAAATTGAATTTAATCATCGTATCTTGAACAATATCAGTGCAAAGATCTTTATCGCCCAGAAATCTATAGACATAGTTTGTCAATGGATCTTTAAATCTGTTAACCAAAATTTCATATGCTTCAAGAGTATTGTTCTCTTGAAATTCTTGGATTAATTCTTCGTCAGTTAATTCGTTTAGTTTTCTATCCAATGATCTTTATACTTTTTGTTTAAAAAAAGGTTTCAAAAATTAAGTAATTCTAAATAGAAAATGTTCTATTCTACAAAAATTTCGGATAATAAAATTGTTGCTAAGGTTTTTTCTTCTATTCCCGAAGTTTTTAGCGCAAAATCTGCATTAAAAAGAGCTTTAAATGCTTTATAAATTTTTTGTTCATTATTAAAATACGCAGCATTTTTACAATTTATATAATAATATTTAGAAATGCCTATAGCTTGCGAAGCTTCAGCATCATTTAATCCTCTTTGTTTTAATTCAAAAGATTGAGAAATTACTGTAAAATATTTTGTAAGCATCGATATTATAAAAATAAGATCTTTGCCGGTATCCAAAAGATTAAACATAACTTTTAATGAATTACTTTTATTTCCTTTTCCAATTGAATTGAGTAAATCAAAAATTGAATATTCTTTCGTTGCTGATGAAATATTTTTAATTTCTTCGGCAGTAATTTCTTTTTTATTGTTTAAGAAACTTTTCATTTTTTGAAACTGCATTTCAAGAAGTGATTTATCTTCACCAATTATTTCTATAAGCATTTTAACATTTTCTGATGAAACTTCAATTTCAAGTTGGGAACATCTTTTTTTAACCCAATTTTCTAATTCAATACCTTTTAATTCTTTTGCTTCAAAAAGAAAATTTTTCTCGGCAAGATGTTTATATGGTTCTGAACTTAAATTTGAAATTGATCCGTAATTTGCAATTACAAGAATTGTACTTTCGGATGGATTTATTATATAAGAATTGAACTGTTTTTTATTTGCAAAATTTTCAAAATTTTTAACAATCAATAATTTTTTTCCGGAACCAAAAGGAAATGTTAATGCACGATCAACTAAATTTGTTATTGATTCCTTTTTATCAACATCAATTATTTCTTTATCAAAATCGCTTGAAATAAACTGAGAAGCTTTTTGTTCAATTGCTTTAATTGCGCTGTTAATTGTAAAATGATCTTCACCAAAAAGAAAATAAATTGGTTTAATATCAGATTTTGATAAGTCGGAAATTAGTGAATATATAGAAGCAGTATTTTCTTTATTTCTATACATTTTTTTGAGAATGAGTTCGTATAAAAAATTTAAATTTAAAAATCAGTGAAAATCTTTTTTATCGGTGTCGTCTGTATTCAATATAGAATAAATATTTTTTTAGACGAACTCATAAAATTTATTTGGATTTTTTTTCAATAGTTACTTTATTCATTACAACATCTTTGATTGGTTTATCAAAAGGTTTTGATGTTGCAACTTTTCCAATATTTTTAACAACTTCCAATCCGTTTATAACTTGACCAAAAATTGAATGTTTTCCGTCTAACCAAGGAGTTGGAACAAGTGTTATAAAAAATTGACTCCCATTTGTATTTGGACCGGCATTTGCCATTGATAAAATTCCGGGTCCGGTATGTTTTAAATCTTTATGAAATTCATCCTTAAAAGATCCGCCAAAATAACTATCGCCACCAGAACCGGTGCCGGTTGGGTCTCCGCCTTGAATCATAAAATTATCAATTATTCTATGAAATTTTATTCCGTTATAATATTCTTTAATTGCTAATCCCACAAAATTTTCAACTGTTTTGGGTGTTTTATCAGCAAACAATTCAATTTCAATATCACCCATGCTTGTATTAATTTTTGCAACTAACATTTCGTTAGGATTAAGAGTCATTAATTCTTTCACTTTTACCTCATATTGATTTTGTTTTATATTTTCTTCTTTTGTTAATGATTGTTTTTCGTTACAGCTTATAAGTAGAATAAAAAATAGTAAAATGATACCAATATAATTCATTAGGCCCCCTTATGGATTTATAAGATTATTAAAAATCATAAAGATTATTAAAACTCCAATTATAATTCTATAAATAACAAAAATCGTTGTTGAGTTTTTTTTCAAAAATTTAAGTAAGAATCCAATTGTTAAATACCCGCTAATTGCCGATGCAATTGTTGCAACTATTAATGTTACAATTCCGGAACCGTCAATAAATTCTAAAGATTCTTTAAGCTGAAGTAAACCGCTTCCTAAAATTGCCGGCACACTTAACAAAAAAGAAAAACGCGCTGCAGTTTCTCTTTTGAATCCTAAAAATATTCCCGCAGTTAATGTTGTCCCGGATCTTGATGAACCCGGAATCAAGGCAAGCGATTGTGCAAATCCAACAATTAATGCATCATACCATTTAATATCTTTTAATTCTTTTTTAAATTTT
>JBGSKB010000351.1:0-3930 GCA_041741395.1 Melioribacteraceae bacterium | reverse complement strand
ATGACAAACACCGCAATTTGTTCTTTCAGGCTTTCCAACATTTTGTGCAATGTTATTAAAATCCAATGTTTCCAAAGGTGCTCCACCTTGATTTTGAGCTTTTGTATAAGTTTCGGTATTGTCATGGCAAACCAAACAATCAATATTATTTGCGTCTGTAAAAACTGTACCTTTTTCATCCATTCCATAACCAATATGACATTTTGCACAGCTTTTTTCATTTCCTTGTGTTCCGATACAGAAATTATTCATTATATTTTTTTTACCGATTGAAACAATTCCACGGCCTTCTATATATTCTTCACGTTCCCAATTCCAATGATTTGAATGCATAACTTCTTCGTGACGTTTATTATGACAAGTTATACATTCCGCAGTAACTTCTCTTGGTGAATTAAATTCTTTCTGCAATTCTGCAAATTTTGAATGGTCTACGGAAGCAATATGTTTTTCGAAATATTTGGTTTTAAGTTTATCTAAAATTGTTTCTTCACTATTTTTTGTTGTTAAAGTGCCAATTGCAACAATTATTACCAAAACTAAAACTCCAATTGAGCCAATAATTTTTTTCATAAAACCCTAACTTTAAATTTTATTTTACTATCTAAAATATTAGGGAAAACACAATCAAATAGTCTGCCAATTTATTTCATTATTTTAGGCTATAAAATAAATAATTGGTTAATATCTCTTCTTAATTGTGGGAAATTGGAATTAAATCTAATTATTTTAGAGAATAAAAAGATGCAAAGGATTATTTTTGTTTACGCTATAAAACATTTAAAAACTTTAAGCAATTGAAAAGTTTTTGTGATAAATTTATCACCAACTTGGTAAAATACATTTTTGTGATAAATTTTTTAATTGGTTATCAAAATTGTCTAAAGATTCTTTCATAACTTTCGAATCCGAATTGTGACAAGTTAAACATGCTCCAATCGTTAAAATTTTTCTTTGCTCATCGATATTAAATGGACGAATATTTACTCTTGTTGCCATACTTTTTGTTCTTGTTTGAAGAAAACCAATCCACGCATCTTCCGGCAAATTATCATATTTTACTAAATTATATTTTAGCTTAAAAACCCATTTACCAATTTTGTTGTGAATTACGTATTCTAAATTTCCTCGTCCGTATCCAATTGCTAAGGAATTATTATGACAAGATTCACAATTTCTACTTTCTTTTCTAATTGTGTGCGCAACAGAAGGTGCAAACAATCTTTTAAATATTATTTCACTTTTCTCATTTTTATAATTTGATTTTTCCAAAGTCATTATCATTCCGGGAATGAAAGTATCAACAACTTTTTGAACAATACCATTTTCAGAAATTTCTCTAATTCCTAAAGTTGGAAGTTCTGCAAAATAATCTCCATGATATTCAATCCAAGTTGAATCTGTATCATTATTTTTTAATAAATCAAATCCTTTTGTATTTGGTTCAAAATCTGTGTGACAGCCAATGCACTGCGGAGCCCAAGAAGTGTGACAACTATTACATGAAAGTGATTTATGAGATTTTGCAGAAGCACATTCAAACTTTGGCGGTTTTAAATCATAAGTTTTTTTTGATTGTTTGCCAATAAGTTTTGCAGAAAAATTATTTTTTACAATTGAATTAATCAAAGGTGTTTTTGATTTTTCAATTTTTATAAATTTTCTTTCTTCATCATCGATTCCAAAAATTTCAGCAATCTTTTTTGATTCATAATCAAACTCACTTAATTTCATTGACTCAATTTTTTTAGAAGAATGACAATCTTCGCACTTAACTAAAATTTGTTCTTCCTTGTGCTCATAAAATTTTCCATTCCCCATAACTTCATATGAAATATGGCAATCGACGCAAACCAAACCGGCATCAAAATGAACATCAGATATTTTTTTCTGGAAAATTCTTCCATCTTCAAGTAATCTAAATTTTTCATCATCTACAATTTCTTTATTAGTTAAACTTGTTTCGTGCCAGCCTTCATAATTTGTTGATATTCTTCCAGATCTGCTATGGCAACCAAAACAATGATTGTTTGTGATATTTAATGTTAATGAAGGATGAAATTTTATTAATGCTGAAACCGGATTTGTAATTTTTAATGAATTATAAATTTGCAATTCTTTTTTTGCTTCATCAGAATAATTTAAATGGCACGCATTGCATCCGCCGCCGCGTGATAATTCTGTGATTGGTCCGAATTCTTTTTTTTCATTTCCTAAATGACAAGATGCACATAAATTTCTCAAGTGAGATTCTGAAGCAGAAAAACCTATTTCTTCTATGTGATATTTTCCGGTTGGATTTTTAATTTCATCAAATACAAATTTATTAACGCTAATAATTCCGCTCATTGTTGACATTAAAGATGAATCAACTCTTTCGGCAATTCCGGGATGACAATTTGTGTTTCCGCAAGTTTGTTTTGCTGTAATTAAATTTCCGGGGATTTTTATTATTCCAGCGTGGGCAAGAATTTTATCTTTTTCTGATTTATTTCCTAAATGACAAGAACTGCAGCCAATTTTTTGCGGATTATGGAATTTTGAAAATCCTTTTACTTCTCCATGACACTGAATACAGCTTTCTGAAATTGCAGAAATATTTTTACTTTCGTTTCGATTTTGATAAAATTTTACCCAATCAATTTCAATTGCAAAATAATAAATCGCAAAAAGTAATAATGAAATTCCAAAAATAATTAGAGAAATTTTTTCGAGTGATTTATGATTTAAATTATTCATAAAAATTTTTATAAAAATAGAACACAGATGACACTGAAAAATTGGATTATCACAGCTTGCTATTCCATATCGAAAAAATTACATCAGTGTTTATCTTTTTTTTCTGTGTTTTCTGCGTTCCATTTT
Organism: Melioribacteraceae bacterium; assembly: GCA_041741395.1. Taxonomy (GTDB): domain Bacteria; phylum Bacteroidota; class Ignavibacteria; order Ignavibacteriales; family Melioribacteraceae. The sequence continues at coordinate 1,065 of JBGSKB010000351.1, read as the reverse complement.
TTATTTCTTTAATTTTGATTTAACATATTCATAATCTTCAATAGAATTCATATTAAAAAATAAATCATCGTTGAAAAATTTTTCGTTTGAAATTTCAAGAAAATTTGTATTAACAGAATTTATCAAATCAAAAAGTTTGACTTTTGTTTTACCATTTTGAGTATTGATTTTAGAACTCGCAGATTTTAGTAAATTTTCAGAATTTGCTAAACATGTTTTCTTATAAATTCCGCAAAGTGAATGAAATTTATTTTTCGATTTTGGAATGATAATATCATGATTGGAGTTTTGAGAAATTATAAAATTTATTGCATCATGATTTACAAAAGGCATATCACAAGAAATAATAAAATTATTTTCTGTCTCTGAATGAAATAAGCCCGAATGAATTCCAGAAAGTGGTCCAAAGCCTACATAAATATCGTTGAAAATTTTATTCGTTAAAAATTTATAATTATTAATTTCGCTTGAAATTATTAAAACTTCCGGAAAAATATTTTGAAGTAAAAAATAAATTCTTTCAACTATGGTTAATTTATTAATTCTGAGAAAAGCCTTATCTTTCCCAATTCTAATACTTTTTCCGCCGGATAATATTATTGCTGTAAAATCTAAATTCATATTTTTACTTAAAGAAAAGCCCGATATTTTTTAGCAATCGGGCTCAGATTTTATTAAATATTATTTTATACTTAAACATGTCGCCAAATAAATTCATCATCTTCCAAGGCTTCTGGATTTAACTTCCCTTTGGTTAACAGACTTTTAAGATCTTCTTTAGAAATTGATTTATCGTCATTGATACTGTTTAACAATTCATTAAAATAACCTTTTGTTATGCTGAAATTTGCAAGATCAAAATAATCATTAAACACGCTCATAATTTTTGTTGCGTTGGAAGTTTCAAAAGCACCGGTTACTTTATCGCGCCAATCAATTCTGCTCCAAAAAATTTTCTTTAATAAATAAACTGCATAATGAACTTCTGTAAGTGGAAATCTTTCTCTAAATCTGGATGAACCAACTTTTTCAAAATATTCTTCCGCACTTTTATTTGTTGCACCT
>JBGSKB010000350.1:0-14827 GCA_041741395.1 Melioribacteraceae bacterium | reverse complement strand
AGTGATTGTTGTTTTCCATAGTAATCCAAAATTTTGTGAAAATTAAAAATTACAATTTATTTGAAATAACAAAAATATTATCGAAAAATTACTTTGAAAATTTTTCTTTTCGAACAGAAAATTTTTCCAATAATTTTAAATTTACTTCAACTCCAATTCCCGGTTTTGTCGGAACATCCATTGTACCATCTTTATTAACAAGAAATTCCGGCTCTACAATATCTTGTTTATAATATCTTTTACTCGCAGAAATATCTCCCGGTAATGTAAAATTTGGTAAAGATGCTAAAGCCACATTTCCGGCTCTTCCAATTCCAGATTCCAACATTCCGCCATGCCAAACTGGAATATTTTTTTTCATGCAATAATCATGAATTAATTTTGATTCAGTAAAACCGCCGACTCGCCCGGGTTTAATATTTATTATTTTGCAACTTTTCAATTCTATAGCAGCTTTGGTATCGGCTAGTGAATGAATGCTTTCATCAAGACAAATTGGAGTTTTAAGTTCTTGTTGAAGTTTTGAATGTTCATAAATATCATCATAAGATAATGGCTGCTCAATTAGCAACAAATTATAAGAATCCATTTCTTTGAAAAGATTTAAATGTTCTAATTTGTATGCGGAATTTGCATCAACTTGCAGCAATAAATTTGGAAATTCATTTCTCAATGCTTTTATATATTGAATATCTTCATTTGGAGCAATTTTAATTTTTATTCTTTTATAACCTTCTTCCAAATAATCTTGAACTTTTTTTATAAGTATAGATGAACTTGTTTGAATTCCAATACTTACACCAACATCAATTTTACTTTTTGATCCGCCTATTAATTTTGAAAGAGAAATACTTTTTGATTTTGCAAAAACATCCCATAGCGCAGCTTCCAAACCGGCTTTAGCCATTCTGTGTCCGCGGACTTTTTCCCAAAGTAAAATTGCTTGATCAAAACTCTCCAAATTTTTATTAAATATTTCTGGAATTAAAAAATCTTTCAAAATATGCCAAGCAGTTTGAACTGTTTCGTAGGAATAAAAAGGAGTCCCTTCAGCAACACTTTCGCCATAACCAGAAATTCCTTCCGAATTAACTTTTACAATAATATGTTCTTCGTCATATTCAGTTCCCATTGATGTGGTAAATGGAGAAACCAATTCCATTTTAATATGATATAATTCAATACTTTCAATTAACATACTTCCTCTCTTAAAAAATGATTAACGGAAAACTATAAATCTTACTTGACTTTTTATCCATGAAAAAAAGAAATATTTTGCAGAAAATAAAATAGTGTAGAAAAAATATTCTTGACATATAAATATTTTTTTTGTAATCTGTAATATTCATTACACAATAAATATTAAATGAAACAGTAATTACATTATGAACTCATTCAGATTAGTAGAAATATTTTTAGAACTCGCAAGTATTAATGGTGTTTCGGGCAATGAAAAAGGGGTTGCAAACTACATTAAGAATTTTTTAATCAACTTTAATTATTTAGTTGAAGAAGACTCGGCGGCAGAATTTACCAAAAGTAATACAAACAATTTAATTTGCAAAATTGGTGATGGCGGAAATTTTATAATGCTCTCTCATATGGATACTGCAAGACCAACAGAAAATTTGAAGCCAATAATTCTTGAAGATAAAATTGTTTCTTCTGGAGATACAGTTCTGGGCGTTGATAATAGAGCCGGAATAGCTGTTTTATTATTCGCATTAGAAAAAATTGCTAAAGAAAATATTCAGACAAAAAATTTTACAGTAGCATTTACAACTTGTGAAGAAACAACATTATTTGGATCAAAATATTTGGGAATAAACGGAAACATAAATCATGCTTTTATTTTTGATTCCGGTTATCGTCCGGGTAATTTTATATATTCTTCATGCGGTGATTTAGGATTCAAAATTAAAATTTATGGAAAAGCATCACATTCTGGAATTGCTCCGGAAAAAGGAATTAATTCGTTACTAGTAGCAGCAAATGCAGTAAGTAAACTTCCGCTTGGAAGAATTGATGAAGATAGCACAATGAATATTGGATTGTTAAAAAGCGGTTCAGCAGTAAATGTAATTCCGGAATTGACAGAACTAGAAGGTGAAATAAGATCATTTAATATTGATAAAGTTCAGAAAAAATTTGATGAAGTTTTAGATATATTCAAAAATGAAGCTGAAAAATTAAATGCAAAAATAGAGTATGAGTATTTTTGGGATTTTAAACCTTTTACAATTTCAGAAAATTCTCATGTTTTTCAAGAAGCAAAACATGCAATTGAAAAAGTAAATTTGACCGCAACTCCAAAAATATCACTCGGCGGAAGTGATGCAAATTCTTTAAATGAAAGAGGAATTGAGTCAATAAATTTTGGCATTGGCGCACAAAATCCTCATTCAAATGATGAATTTATTTTTATTGAAGACCTTGTAAAATCAGCAGAAATAGCACTAGAATTAATTAAAAAATAAAATACTATGAAAAAATATTTCTATATTCTATTAAGTATTGTTTTAATCAATACTACTCAAGTTTTTTCTCAAACAAAAGGAAAGCTTGTAATAATTGGTGGTGTACAGACAACAGAGATTATTGCGAAATTTGTTGAGCTTGCCGGCGGAAAAAATGCAAAAATTATTGTAATTCCAAACGCTGGATCAGAGCCGGTTTTAAATAGTGAAATTCAAGTTAAGGAATTGCATGAACTTGGTGCAAATGCTGAGTATTTACTTTTTACAAAAGAAACCGCTGATGATGAAATTAATCTAAAAAAAATGGATTGGGCAAATTCGGTATTCTTTTTAGGCGGAGATCAAGCTTTTTTAGCAAGGGATATGCTTGGATCAAAACTTTTAGCAAAAGTATTTAATATTTATTTTAATGGTGGAACAATAGGCGGAACCAGTGCTGGCGCAGCAATTATGAGTGAAGTTATGATAACCGGGAACGAATTAATTAGAAAAGATACAACGGGAATTTTTCTTACAATAGAAAAAGGGAATGTAGAAACAATACATGGATTTGGATTTTTAAAAACTGTTTTGATCGATCAACATTTTCTAAAAAGAAAAAGACACAATAGAACTATTGCAACATTAATTGAACATCCAACTTTAACTGGCGTTGCTATTGATGAATCAACATCGATTGTTGTAAATCCGGATAGCACTTTTGAAGTTTTGGGCGATAACCAAGTTTTGGTTTATGATCCGACAAATTCTGATAATATTAGGGAAGATAAAAGAGGAAATCTTGGCATTTCAAATATGAAACTTCATGTATTAATTAGCGGTGATAAATTTGATCTCAAAACAAATTCCGTTATAAAATGAGTGAAGAAAAAAAGAAATATAAATTTAAAGTACCGAATACATATCTTCTGATATTTCTTATACTTGTGTTTATTGCAATATTAACTTGGATTATACCCGGCGGACAATATGAAAGAATTATAAAAGATGGACGCGAAGTTGTTGTCCAAAATTCTTTTAAATTTATAGATAACAATCCTCAAGGATTTTTTGCCATATTTATTGCTCCATTAAAAGGATTTGTTGAGGCTGCTTTAATTATTGGTTTTATTCTAATTGTTGGCGGAGCATTTAATGTTCTTGCTAAAACTGATGCAATAAATTCTTTTATAAATAAGTTGGTAGCTGCTCACAAAAAATCTGCACTTTTAAGAACATTTTTCATTCCACTTTTATTGTTAATGTTTTCATTGGGCGGAGCAACTTTTGGAATGAACGAAGAAATTATTCCATTTGTTTTAATTTTAGTTCCGGTTGCGATTGCTTTGGGATATGATTCAATAGTTGGAGTTGCAATTCCGCTTGTTGGTGCTCACATTGGTTTTGCAAGCGCATTCTTAAATCCGTTTAATGTTGGTATTGCTCAAGGCATTGCAGATGTTCCATTGTTTTCCGGAATTGGATATAGAGTAATTAGTTGGTCAATATCAACAACTGTTGCAATACTTTTTTTATTATATTACGTAAAACGACTTTCCAAAAATCCTTCAATTAGTCCAATGTACAATGAAGATTTGACAAGAAAGCAGAATGAACATTTTGACCAAAATTATAGCAATTCTGTATTTTCAAAAAAACATAAATTAGTTTTATTAACTTTTCTTTTATCACTTGTCATGCTTGTAATTGGAGTAATTCAGTTTGGTTGGTATATTGAAGAAATTGCCGGAATGTTTTTTATTATGGGAATTTTAGTTGGGATTATCGGCGGATTATCTGGAGATACAATAATTAAAAGTTTTGTTGAGGGAGCTAAAGATTTGGTTGGTACAGCTCTTATTGTAGCTTTGGCGAGAGCTACCTTGGTAATTTCAAGAGACGGACAAATAATAGATACAGTTCTTTATGAATTGTCGCCATACATTCAATCTTCGTCACCGATTTTTGCATCGCAAAAAATGTTTGTTGTTCAAGCAATAATAAATTTCTTTGTTCATTCTGGAAGTGGACAAGCAGCCTTAACCATGCCGATAATGGCTCCACTTGCTGATTTAGCTGGAGTATCAAGACAAACTGCAATTCTTGCGTTTCAATTTGGTGAATACACAAATATAATAATTCCAACTTCTGCTGTAACTATGGGTGCACTTTCTATGGCAAAAGTTCCTTGGGAAAAATGGGCGAAATGGGTTTTACCACTTCAAATAATTTTAATGTTATTAGGATTTCTTTTATTAATTCCACCTAATTTAATTGGGTGGCAATAATATTTATAAATAATATATTTAATTCAACAAAAACAAGAGAGGCTAATATGAAAAAGGCGATACTTTTATTTACCTTTTTTCTTTTAAATATCGTAAGCTTTAATCCAAAAACAAATGCTCAAGTTGATTTGTACATTGGCAAATTGAATGTCTATGTCACCGAATATGGAAGAATTGCAATTTATACAATGCCAGATACAATTCGTCAAATTTACCGAGTTACAACTTTGGTTGGAACTGGCGAAGATGCAGTTTTTGATTATGACAATGATATAGAAATTGAAGAGGATACGCAATTATTAACTAATCCATCATTTGGTGATTATGAAATCTACGGAAGCTTCAATAATGACTATTCCGGATTACCGCCAAGTATATTTCAAAAACAAAATGTTTATTGCTGGCAAGATCAAAACTTTATAATTGCAAAATACACTCTAATTAGTAGAGAGACGAATGCTATAGATGTAATTGTAGGTTTGGATATTATTACGGAAGTTGAAGGTGAATATTCGGGCGGCGATACAGTAACTTATTCAACCGATTCCAAAATTCTTACGGTTAAAAAAACTGAAGCTGTTGGATTCAAATCACTAAATAATGATTTTAAATCATTAAAATCATTTGTTTGGTATGATGATTATCAGATTGATTCATCATATAATAGCTGGCTAAATTATAATTCTTATGATAGTCCATTTGTAATTAATCCCACTGATCCGGTTGTCGATGCTCCGGTTTTAATTCCAGCATACAATTCAAGAACTATAGCTTCTGGTGATTCTGTAATAATTTATTTGGCAATCGCGTATGGAGAAACAGAAGAAGCAATGTTGGCAAATCTTGAGCTTGCACAGCAGAAATATAATTTACTAACTGATGTAAAATTAGAAAATAAAAATATTCCATCTGAATTTTCTTTAAACCAGAATTATCCCAATCCATTTAATCCGAGTACAACAATTTCTTTTGGATTGCCGGAAAAATCAGAAATTACATTAAAGGTATATAATATGTTAGGCGAAGAAGTTGTTCAAATTATTAATCAAACTTTGGATGCCGGAAATCATTCAGTAAATTTTGATGCAAGCATGTTGCCATCTGGAATGTATGTATATAGTTTACAAACCAATAAGCAATTTTTAACAAAGAAAATGTCATTGATTAAATAACAATATATCTGGCTTTGGATGGATCGATATAAGCAAATAAAGGAAAAAATTCAGCAGAGTTATAAGGAATTACCTAAAAACCACAAGAACATTGCAGATTATGTAATTAATAACTTTGATAAAATTCCTTTTCTTAATGTTCAAGATTTATCTAAAAGCACAAATGCAAGTGTTGCTTCTATTGTTAGATTTGCACAGCGTATTGGTTTTAAAGGATTTAGCGAGCTAAGAGACGAAATAGCACTTTCACTTCAGAAAGAATTACAGAATAAAGAAATCTTTCCTCTATTTGAAAAACATCGGATAGAGGAAGATTTGCTTACTGAAGTAGCAAGCATGGATATTAAAAATATTAATGATACTCTGAATTTAATTGAACGAAAAAATTTTAATTATACAATTGAACGGATTCTAAATGCTAAAATTGTGCAGACTGCTGGATTAGGAATTTCATATTTATTGGCAGAAATATTAGCTTATCAATTAAATCAAATTGGTGTAAATTCATCTGTTCTAAAGCATACTCATACTTTGTTCCACGAACAAATTTTATTTATGGATTCAAAAGATTTGCTTGTAGTTTTTTCATTTCCGCCATACTCAAAAGAAACAATTGAGGCAGCACAATTTGCCTATGAAAAAAAAATTGATGTAATAGCAATTACAAACAAAGCGGCTTCTCCAGTAACTTTTTATTCAAAATCTAGTTTGATTGTGAATAGTGAAAATATGCTTTTCACAAATTCATTTGCTGCAATATCTGTGTTGATAAATGCTATTGCAACAGCTTGCGCAATAAAGGATAAATCGCGCGCAAAAAAAATACTTAAAGAATCTGAAGCAATAATGATTTCACAAAATCTAACAATTTTTAAGAGCGCCAAATGAAAAAAATATTTTTTTTACTTTCATTTTTTCCATTAATTCTTTTGGGTGGAGTTACTGGAAAAATATCAGGTTCTATTAAAGATGCACAGACTGGTGAACCATTAATTGGTGCAAATATTTTAGTTGAAGGAATGAATATTGGCGCTGCAACAGATATTAATGGAGAATTTGTAATTTTAAATATTCCTCCTAAAAAGTATAGTATTAAAATAAGTTTTATAGGTTATGAAACAACGATAATTAAAGATGTTTCAATTGTTGTTGATCAAACAACGCAGCTAAATATTGAACTACAGCCTCAATCGATACAAGTACAAGATATTGTTGTTACTGCAAAAACTCCGCTTATTCAGAAAGATGTTACAAGCAGTATTTCTGTTGTTACAAGAGAAGAAATAGAATCATTGCCGGTTCAAACATTTACCGAATTACTTTCACTACAGGCTGGTGTTGTTGGAAGCGGTTCTAATCTTCATATTAGAGGTGGAAGATCGAACGAAGTAGCTTATATGATAGACGGTACTTTAGTAGTTGATCCTTTACTCGGCGGACTCGCAACTCAAATTAATAATGATGCAATTCAAGAAATGAGTTTATTAAGCGGAACATTCAATGCGGAATATGGAAATGCATTAAGCGGTGTTGTAAATATTGTTACGCGTGATGGTGCAGATAAAATTTCCGGCAAAATTGAAGCACGCACAAGTGAATTTGGAATTAAAAGATATTCTGATCTCAATGAAAATAGAATTAACGGAAGCTTAAGCGGACCAATATTTTCTCCGGAATTTAATTTTTTTGTTACAGGTGAAATGGATAAAAGAGGCAGTTACCTTCCTTTTGGTTTTAGCGATGATAAATCTTTTTTTGCAAAAGTTTCAACAACTGCAATTCCTAACACAAAAATATCCGTAACGAATAGAGGCAGTTTAGGTAAGAATCAAAATTACAATCATTCATATAAATATATACCGGACCAATATCGTGTTACCAATTCTGATAGCTGGCAAAGTACTTTGGCATTTACTCATACAATAGCAAATAATTTTTTCTATGATGTAAGATTGTCATACTTTAATCAAGGTTATTATTCCGGTGTTGGAAAAGACACTTCAGAATATTTAGGGACAAGTGATTTTCAATATTTTGAAGAACATGGGGACGGATTTGAATTTTATAGTTTAGCAAATCCTTTAGAATTAGTAGATGCAAGAACTGCTACTGCTGATTTTAAAACTGATGCAGTCTGGCAAATTGGATCATTGAACGAAGTTAAATTAGGTTTGGCATTCAAAAAACATTGGGTAAAACTTTATGAAATTTATGATCCTAAAAGAAATTTCCCTTATATAGATGATTATTACGTAAAACCTTTTGAAGGTTCAGCTTACATTCAGGATAAAATTGAACTTCCATATTTAGTTATAAATTTGGGATTGAGATTTGATTATCTAAATGCCAATGCTGAGTTTAGGGATGACGCACTGAAACCAAATTCAGTTGTAATAGTAAAATCACGTTCGCAATTTTCACCAAGATTTGGAATTGCGCATCCAATTTCTGATAAAACCAAATTACATTTTTCATACGGACACTTTTTCCAAAATCCGGATTTCCAATATTTATTTGAAAATAAGCAATATGATTTAAATGTACGCGAGCCGCTTTTCGGACAGCCAAATTTGGATGCACAAAGAACAATTTCATATGAAGTTGGAATTGCCCATCAATTTACGGATAGAATTGCACTTAATTTAACTTCATATTATAGAGATATATCTGGATTGATTGGAACAAGATATTACTTTCCGTTTGTTGATGGAAGATATACTGGCTATACACTTTATGTAAATGAAGATTATGCAAATGTAAAGGGATTCGAATTAACTTTGGATATTAGACCAGATAAATATTTCTCAGGTGGACTGACATATACATATTCTGTTGCAAAGGGAAGTGCATCCTCTGAAACAGAACAATATCCGGGAACAGAAGAATCAACACAATTGTACTTTTTAGATTTTGATAGACCGCATGTATTCAATGCAAGCTTCACATATATAATTCCAGAAGATGAAGGATTAGAATTATTCGGTACAAATATTTTTGAGAATATGGATTTTAGTTTAATATTTAAAGCAAGTTCTGGTGCACCATATACACCAGGCGGAAGAGATGTTGGTTTTGTTGAGAAAAACTCATTGCGTCAACCTGGAGTTTACAATTTAGATTTAATGTTGGGAAAGGAATTCAATATTTATGATGATATGACTCTTAGAATATTTGCAGAAATATTAAACTTAACTGATCACAGAAATATTCTTTATGTATATACCGATACGGGAGATCCCGAAATTACACTTTCAGGCGATTACTCAATTGAATATATGAAAGATCCGTCAAATTTTGGACCACCTAGATCAATTCGGTTAGGTTTTACTTTTAGATTTAATTAATATCTTCAATGGACAAACTTACATGAAAAAAATTTTAATCATTTTTTACTTGTTATTTATTACGTCAACAATTTTGTCTCAAGATAAAAAAGAGAAATTAGATAATAGTGAATCTATTCAAAAAACATCTCGAATTGAAGATAGAGCTGCAGGAATTCACAATGCAAGTAATATCGGATTATTTTTTGAGAACAGAGGAAAACTATATCCGAGAAGTATTACTCAAGGTCCATCCGGAGAATTTCCTATCAATAGTGCAAAACATTATATCTACCGGGTAAATCAATTTGTTGGAATTCCCGGAAATGTTGTTCAAGCCAGATATACCGATAACGAAGAATGGGAAGCCGCAAACGGATATCATAATAGTGATACTGCGAGAGTTGCAATGAGTGATGATCCAAATTCATGGAATGAAAATTTAGGATGGCCCGTTAAAGACATAAACGGTGAAAATATTATTCTATCAGATCAAGACAGCTATTGTGTTTTTAATGATAGTAATAATACAGTCGGGATAATTGGAATTCAAATGGCTCAAACTGGGTATGCCTTTGGAACTAAATTTGCGAAAAACATTTTATTTTTTAAATACGAAATAACCAATATCAGTAATAAGAAAATAGAAAATCTTTATTTCGGATTGTACAATGATATTGATATTGGTGATGCAAGCGGCGGAATTGCCGAATATAAAGATGATAAACTTGATTTTATTAAAGAGAAAAATCTTCTTTACTATTTTGATGATGGAGCTACGACAGAATGGACTGATGGAAAAACCGGTTATTTTGGTGTTTCGTTGCTGAAAACTCCAAAAATAAATGGAGTTGAATTAGGTATTACAGATATGCATTATAGTTTATACGATGATGATTTAGATATTGATACAGTTCAATATGGGATTTTATCTTCAAGTGAAAGTTTATATAATTCATCTTTAGGAAGTAAATATTTTCACATAGGAAATAGCACAAATCTTCATTACGATGATCCATCGACAATCCCAGCTTCTGGTTTAGATTTAGTTGGATATTTGTCTTCGGGTCCATATAATTTAGATGTGAATGATACTCTTGTATTTTACACTGCATTTGTAGCCGGTGACGATTTTGAAGAAATGATAAAATTTGCAGACGTTGCAAAAAGTGCAGTCGAAGTTAATTTCAATCTTCCTAAACCTCCAACGAGACCAAAACTTTATGCTTCAGAAGGCGATTTCAAAACGACTTTATTTTGGAATGATGAAAGCGAATTAAGTTTTGATGAATTTTCCGGTTATGATTTTGAAGGTTATAGATTATATAGGAGTAATGATAAAGGACTAACTTGGAAATTAATTGCAGATTTTGATCAAGTAAATAAAATTGGAAAAAATACTGGTTTACAATATAGTTATGTTGATTCAACAATTGTAAATGGTTTTGAGTATTGGTATTCTATTACTGCTTACGATCAAGGTAATACTTCGATTGAAAGTCTTGAAAGCCCTATCGGAAATACACTTGATGCAATTAACACAGTTTCGGTAACTCCCCGTTCTGAGGCATTGGGAAGAGAAACGGTTGAAATAAATAATATTGTTAATCTTAACACCGGTAATACAAATTATGTATTAAACGCTTCTGTAATTGATAATGATGAATTGCAGAATAATGAATACAAAACCACGTTCAACTTTATACCAAGAATTGAAAAGGGTGATCTTGCGACAAATATTTCAATTGCAATTACAGATTCAAACGATACAAAGCCTTTTAAGTATTCTATAAATTTTACTTCAGCTAATGTTTTTGATTTAAGAAATGTCACATTAAACACTGATATAAGAACTGGATATAATTATCCATCTGGGGGAAGAGATATAAATATTTCCGGAGATGGCTTAAGAATAAGTATGAGAGATATTTCATCAATAGAAAATAAATTTCTTCCTGAAGAAGGAGATGTGATAACAATTAATTATGCAATGAATGTTATAAGAAATAATTTGGATACGGTAATTAGTAATAGACCTCACAATTTAAATCAAATACAAACAACGCCTGACGGAGTTTCAATAAAACTTACTCCTCCAAATTCTATTAAAAATGTTTCAAGAATTGGAGGAGATGATAATATTGAAGTTAATTTTGAAGTTGAATATCCTGATTCAATTTCGGGAAAAATTTATATTATCACAATAGATGGAAGTGGTTCAAAATTAAATGAAAATTATGTTTTGCTCTCCGTAAGTGAAACAGAAATAATTTCTGATACACTTTTCAATTCCGATAGTTTTAGTTTTGATGGAATTACTGGAACAATAACTTTTGATGGACTTCCTGCAAATGATAATAAATTTTCAATCGAAACAATTAAACCAATACTTCCAAATATAAAAGATTCTTTTAGCTTTAGAGTAAAAGGTTCTGAAATTGACACAAAAATAATTGAAGAAAATATTTCTAAAATTCGAGTTGTGCCAAATCCATATGTAGCTTCATCGCTTTATGAAATTGAATATGGAGAGCTAAGAAAAGAACCATTAAGACAAATTCAATTTATTAATCTTCCATCTGAATGCACAATTTATATTTTTACTGTAGATACCGATTTGGTAAAAACAATTCACCACAATGCACCAAATGGAACGGAAGTTTGGGATTTAAGATCCGAAGGCGGACGTGAAATTGCAGCGGGAATTTATATGTATGTCGTAAAAACAAAATTAACAGAATTTAAAGAACGATTTGCAGTAATTAAATAATTGGAAATGGAGAAACGAATGAAAAAACTACTTCTGATTATTAGCCTTTTAATTACATGCAATTTCGTGTTGGCTCAAAATCCTAATTTGGGAACATCCGGAGCACAATTTTTACAAATACCAGTCGGAGCAAGAGCTGAAGCAATGGGAGGCGCAATCATTGGATTAACAAATGATGCTTCTTCAATATTTTGGAATCCTGCTGGAATTGCAAAAATAAATAATGTGCAAGCTCATTTCTCATATATGAATTGGTTTGATCTTTTTGATTTTAATGCTGCCTCATTGGTTTACAATATTGAAAATGTTGGAACATTTGGAGCCGGCATAATTGTAATGAGCACAGATAGAATGGAAATTACAACCGAAGAAGAACCAAACGGAACCGGTAGATTTTTTGATGGCGGTGATGTATCATTATCATTATCATATGCTAGATTTTTAACAGATAGATTTTCTGTTGGAATATCTATTAAATATATTTCTCAAAGAATTTGGAATGAAACTTCAGATGCATTTGCATTTGATATCGGGACACAATATTCATTAGATTTTCAAAACCTGATAATTGCAATGAGTATGACTAATTTTGGTCCAGATACAAAATTTGACGGAACGGATCTTGATTTTACATATAGAAAAGATGATAATTATCCGCTTAGCAGATTAGTTCCAAGCAGACTTTCTACAGATGATTTTCCTTTACCGTTGAATTTTCAAATTGGAATGGGGTTTGATATTGTTAAATATGATTTTGTAAAAATGGTTGGCGCAATTGATGTAACTCATCCAAACGATAATAAAGAACGTGCTCATTTTGGAACTGAACTTTCTTTCTTTGATAGATTTTTTATTCGCAGCGGTTACAAATATAATTATAGTGATCAGGATTTTACATTTGGTGCCGGTGCAAATATTATTTTTCAAAATACTTCTATAAACTTTGATTATGCTTATTCAATTTATGACATTCTTCCAAATGTTCACCGAATATCATTAAATCTTGGTTTTTAAATTTGATCTTTACTGTATTTAAAACCTTAATATTTTTTGTAATCTTTTCTCAAATATTAGTTGCTCAAGGTTATATTTGTGCTATTGGCGGTGGTTCAGAAGATTACAACGATTGGAGCGATGAACCCTATTCATGGATTGTTACGAAATCTAATTTTGGAAAAGTAATTATTCTTTCGGCAAGTGAAGCTACAAATTGGATTCCAAACTATTTTATTTCCTTTGGTGCTGATACTGCGTACAATTTAAATATCAACACAAAGAGTAAAGCCAATCAGCAAAGTACTTTTAATGATGTTGTTTCAGCAAAAGCAATTTTTATTAAAGGCGGAGATCAATGGGATTATGTACGATTATGGAAAAATACACTTTTAGATTCTGCAATTACAACAGTCTTTAAAAATGGTGGGGTAATTTCCGGAACAAGCGCCGGTGCGGCTATTCTTGGCGAAGTTGATTTTAGTGCAAAGAACGGAACTGTTTATTCAGATGAAGCATTGCAAAATCCCTTTAATGATTATATGCAATTTGAAACTTCATTTTTGAATTTTGCAGATGATGTAATTTTTGATTCACATTTAACTGAAAGAGCAAGACAAGGTAGATTAGTTGCTTTTCTTTACAATAATTATTTCAATAGTAATAAGAATTTAGTGGGTATTGGAATTGATGATAGAACGGCAGTTGGTATTTCCCCAAATGGAATTGCTGAAGTTTTTGGAAGCGGCTCTGTTATGTTTGTTCATAAAGTTGATAATACAAAATATTACCAATTTGACAGCACTTTAACAATCGAAAATTTACTCACTGACTTTCTTACAAAAGGTTGGAAATATAATATTTTAGATCGCAAAATTGAATTTATTCCAACTTCTGCAAAAGAAATTACAATTTCAAATGAAATTGAAAATATTGCAAAAAGAGTTGTTTTAATTAGTGGAAATGATTTAACAAAACAAACTAAAAATAATATCAGCAATGAGTTAAAAAGTTTATCAGAAAAAAATGTTTTAATATTCTCGAATAATGGGTTTGAGGAAAAGCACAATAAATTAATTAGCTTTTTAGATTCTTGCGGAATTAATTCAAACATAATTAATATTTCAGAGGAATCATTGAATTCATTAGACAATTTAAATTTTGTAAATGAAGCATCAAATTTTATTATTTACGGTGATTCACTTTCTTTATTAAGCAAATTAAGAAATACTGAATATTCTGTTTCAAATGCTTTTCAAAATTCCATCTCACAAAATAAATACATTATGTTTATTGGAGATTGTGGAAAGCTAATTTCTGATTATTATGTTGATTATAAAATAGATGATATTTATGCGTCATATTATGGAAGAATGAATTTGAAGGACGGTTTGAATTTGGTTAGTAATTTTACTTATCAGCCATCAATATTTGTAAATAGTGATTTGCATGAAAATAATATGAGCTCATTATTTCTAAATCAAAAGAGAAATAAAAAAAGGTATGGATTATTTTTAAATGGAAATGACAAAGTCGAAATTGATTTTCAAAACTCAACAATAATTGGAAATTGTAAAACTCCATATATTCTTGTTGATGCAGCTTATACAACATATGTTGATTCATCAACATATAAAGCTTCGTCTAATTCGGGAACAAGACAAATTGTTGCAATGAATAATTTGAAAATATCTTTATCAAATAATAATTCTTTAAAATACTCACTCACAAATAAAAATTATGATTTAATTAATTCTGTAAATCAAAATTCAGAAAATATTACAAAAAATATTTTTACTCTTGAGCAAAATTATCCAAATCCATT
>JBGSKB010000349.1:0-3980 GCA_041741395.1 Melioribacteraceae bacterium | reverse complement strand
TTCACCTTCTTTTAAAACTGGAATTTGCGCCAAACCATTTACGGCATTTGTATCTGCGGAGTCAATAATTCCTTCGGCTTCCAAATCACTTGTTTCAAAATTGACATTAATTTTTCCACCGTTTAAAGTCGTTTGTTTGTATTTAATTTCACCTTTTCCGTAAATGAGCATTTTTTTACTTGGAATGTTAAACATTAATGAATCAGATGCACTGCTAAAAACTATATCATTAATTTCATTTGATTTTGATTTTACTGAATCAATTTGCAAAATTCGACTTGAATTTAAAGTAGTATCAATAGTGGATAGTGAAGAAAGTGAAGAAAGTGAATCAACAATTTGTGCGGATAAATCACAAAAAGTAATTCCAAAAAATAAAATAAATAAAGCTTTCTTCATCATTTGATTAATTGAGTAATGATTTCATATATCGAAAATAATTGAACAATATTCAAAATATTGAAAACAATTTAATCATAAAAGACTAATGAAGAAGCACCTTTAATTCCCGCATTATTTTTTAATTTAGCCGGAAGAATTTCAATTCTTGGTTTTAGCGAAGTTAAAACTCGAGACTTTAGTGATTCTTTTGCAGCATCAAATAAAGGTTTACCAAAACCGGAAACTCCACCGCCAATAATTATATTACAAATATCAAGTATATTCACGATAGAAGCTAAACCGTGTCCTAATGTTATACCCAAATAATTTATGTAATCTTTTGAAAATTTATCACCAAGAAGAGAAGCTTCATGAATTGTTTGAGGTGTAAGATTATTCAAATCATCATTTACTAATTGAAATATTTTTGAATCTTTATGATCATTTAATTTTTCTTTAACGTCTCTAATAAAATAATTATTACCCAAATATGCTTCTAAACAACCAATTGAACCGCAATTACATTTAACTCCATTATGATCAATTGTAACATGACCAATTTCTCCAGCACCGCCAAAATCTCCTCTGAAAAGTTTTTTGTTAAATATAATTCCCCCGCCAACTCCGGTTCCAAGCGTAATCATAATAAAACTTTTTAAATCTTTTCCGGCACCATAAATTAATTCTCCAATTGCAGCAGCGTTTGCATCGTTTTCTACAAAAGTTGGAATTGAAA
Source organism: Melioribacteraceae bacterium (assembly GCA_041741395.1). GTDB lineage: Bacteria > Bacteroidota > Ignavibacteria > Ignavibacteriales > Melioribacteraceae. The sequence continues at coordinate 2,863 of JBGSKB010000349.1, read as the reverse complement.
ATTCATTACTAATAATTTTTCCTAAATGAACTTTTACCCAACCCGGTAAATTAGGCGGATTTTCTACAGTCCCTTTTTTTAATGAAACAACTCCGGGCGAACCAATTCCAATACCGGTAATTGAATTTTTATTTCCCCTTAATAAAGTTGAAATCCCTTTTTTAATTTGTCCAATGGATTTTTCAACACCTTCTTCCGCTAGAGTTGGAATTGCAATTTTTTTTACAATTTTACCTTCATCGGTTACAATTCCTATTTTTATTTTTGTACCGCCTAAGTCGACACCTACCGCATATCTAATTTTCATAATATTACTCAATTAGTTAAATGATTTATCAATAATTGTTAATGGACTTGGATAAGTTAAATCACCAATTTGAGTTCCTAAAACGGGTTCTGCAACAATTTTAATATTTGAAGGAGTACCTTTTGCTCCACCTAAGTTTAATGCAAGATTTACTAGATTATTTAAACCGTCACCTTGAAAAAATTCAAGTAAATCTAATTTCATTTCTAATGGAATTATTGTTGAATTTTCAATTGCGGGAACTGATACTGGATTTGAAATATTTCCAGAAATAGTTTTTTTATCGTTTATGTAAAGTGTCCACGGAAAAGATTTTAACGAAATATCAGCAATAGAATTTACACTTGATTTATTTGGGTTTTGTGCTAAAACATTTACTGTAAAGGTGACCGGAAAATTTCCGGAAACAACTTGAGATGTTAGTTTTAAAATATCAGTTGCAGCAAAATCCGATAGTTTCGTTTTATCAGAAATTAATAAATTTCCCACTTTAAAATTATTTACTGCTCCGAGTTTAAATTGTAATTTTGATAAATTTACAAGTGAATTAAAAACACTGCATGATGTAAAAACTGCTGTTAGAATTAAAAAAAGTAAAAATCTTTTATTAATCATTTTAATTTTGATTCCTCAATTTTTTCTAAAATAATTTGCGCAACTTTTAATGCTTCTAATCCGTCTGCGCCGCTAACGACTGGTTGTTTATTATCAAGTACTGAATCTATAAATAAATGCAGTTCATGTTTTAAAGCATTTACCTCTTTAATTTCCGGCTGTTCGTAAATTACAGATTTTTTATTTTCACCAATTCCAATTTCACCGAAAGAAAGAAAATGTTCTACATTCATATCATTTGGTGAAATTAATCTAAACACTTCTGAAACTCCAGAATTAAAATCAACGGAAATGTAAGAATCTTTTTGGAACATTCTCATCTTTCTCATTTTCTTTTGAGAAATTCTGCTTGCCGTAACATTTGCTATTGCTCCATTTTCAAATTCGATTCTTGCGTTTGCAATATCAATACTTTCTGAAACAACGGCAACTCCGCTTGCTCTTACTTCTTTAACTTTACTTTTTACTAAACTTAAAATTATATCAATGTCATGAATCATTAGATCCAACACAACTGCAACATCAGTCCCGCGTGGATTGAATTGTGATAATCTATCAGTCTGAATAAATTTTGGATCAAGATTATATTTTTCCAAACTTAAAAGTGCTGAATTAAATCTTTCAATATGTCCAACTTGAAGCTTTAGATTTTTTTCTTCTGCTAATTTTACAACTTCTTCAGCTTGCGGAATTGTACTTGTTATTGGTTTTTCAACAAATACATGAACATTTTTCACAAACGCTTTTTTTATTAATTCGTAATGTGCACTTGTTGTTGCAACAATTGAAACAGCTTCAATTGAAGAAAGAAATTCGTCTAACGTATTAAAGCAATTTGTATTAAATTCTTTTGCAACAATTTTTGCTGCTTCGTTATTTAAATCATAAACTCCAACTAAATTTACTCTTGGAACTTCTTTAATTAATTTTGTGTGAATTTTGCCTAAGTGACCGGTGCCAAGAATTCCAACTTTAAGGGATTTCATTTTTATCTCAATATTTGCTTAAAACCAATTATCTGATCGTATTCACCATTAAGCGGTGATTTGTAATACAAAAATATGGAATATTTATTATTTGTTTCCCAAAAATTTCCTTCAAATATTCTCCAATCAATATTTTCAACTTTATCATCTTCAATATTTCCGGAAACAAATTGGTAGTCGTAAATTCCTCTCTTCAATTCCAAACTGATCTTATAATTATTCTCATCATAATTTAATTTGTACCAAGGAAGTACATCCCAATTTGTAAAAGAGCCAACAATAAAAATATCTTCATCAATTTGGTTTGGCGAACTAAATTCAAATGTTGAAATTAAATAATCTGCATATTGATTATTTTTTTGCATCAAACGGAAACTGCCGTCTAAATCAGATTTGCCAAATTGGTAAAATCTTGAATATTCAATTCCATCAAAATGAGCTCTTGTATTTGGAAATTGATATTTATTGTGATCATTCAAATCTATTTGCCGATATTCGTTTCCCGGTTCTAAATCTCTTGTTATAAATGAAAAAGATTTCGCACCATCCCATTCATAACTTTTATTTGTTTGAAATGAATTCTTTTCAAGTTTTTGGGAATAATTTATTTCGTAGTTTTTAATAATGTTGACATAGTCAATTCTAAAAGGATCAAGCGAATCTGGAAGAGTAAAAGAAGTTTTCAAATTTAGAACTCTATCTAATTCATTGTTTGAAGAAATTTTTCCTTCGCGTCTCCAATTTTGAATATCAGTTTTAATTTCAACAATATTTTCAACTACAAAAAATTTCCCGAATTCATAAATAATTTCCTTATCATAAGAATCAGTAATATAAAAAATCCAATTGCCGCTTACGCTAAAATGCACATTATTATTTGGGAAAGTTTCGTTCACAAAATAATTTGCACCTTCTGTTGTATTTGGAAGCTTTTCAACATTTACAATAAATAATG
>JBGSKB010000348.1:0-1988 GCA_041741395.1 Melioribacteraceae bacterium | reverse complement strand
TGTGGGCTACAAATGCTGCCGGAGTAGCATTACTAAATGGAACTGTAGAAATTACTCCTGTTGATTTTCCAAGTTTTTCAAATTTGTCAACAATTGTTTCAAGCGGTCTATTCAAAGTATCAAATGATATAGCTTTTTTGCTCGTCTTAAAACCAGTGGCCATTGCTGAAGCTGCCCCAGCAGATTCTGTAGCATTTTTTTTTAACCAATCAAAATTAGTCCATGCTGAATCTGGATTATATTTATTTCCATGTAAATAGTAAGTTGACATTGCCAATTTCACCGGAAATTTTTCATATATTTGTTCGCCGGTTTTTCCAAACTGATAATAACTTGCAGCATCGACATGATTAAATCCGCAGCCATCGCTAATAAATAAAATTACATTTTTGGGATTTTTATTTTTTTCAACAATTTTAACTTTATCTATTGTTGAACAATTCTGAAATAAAAATAATACAAGAAAATATATCAGTGATTTTTTTTTAAAAAGTACTTTCCTTTAAAAATAGATTAAAAAATTAGGACTATCTGTTTGTTAACGAATAAAATTTTTCCATAATTTCCTTCCAATTTGTAAAAACAATTTCTTCATCTACAAAAAACTGTTTTACAATTGGATCTGAAAATAATTCATCTTCCCAAACTCTTTGCTGCCATGAATTTGTGATACTTTTCAAATTATCAGACTCAACAGATGGATGAAAAATTATTTCAATTAATCCGTTCGGTAATTCTTCTATATGCTTGAAAAAGTCTTCCCTTTTTTCTTCATATGAATTTCCATCGGGGACACTTGAAAAAAAATCAAGTTTTGGTAATTTATAATTATTTACAAGTTCAATTACATTTTCATCAATAGGATAACCGGCATTTCTAAAATGTTCTGCAACTTCAGTTTTAGATAAATCAATTGCATTTGCAGGAATATTATATTCTTCCGCAATTTTAAAAAACACTTTTACAAATTCTGAAGAACCATATAGTGTTCCCATATGTGTATCTATATGATTTGGTTTCATTCCCAACGAAATTGCTTTATCAATCTGAGCTCTTATTTCTGTTTCAACTTCTAAAGGTGTTGCACTTTTTACAACTTCTTCAACACTTCTAAACATTTTTCCATCACCATCAAGTAAACCTGGAACTAAGCTTGTATCGGCAACTGTTCCCCATCTGTAAGTCTGCCATTCACTTGTTAACGTTAAATGCAATCCAATATCTTTATTCCGATTATTAGCAGCCCATAAAATTGCATTATTTGCATTTGGACAAGGAATCATAATTGCTGCACTTTGAATTTCACTTTTTTCCAGATATGAAATTGCTGCGGTATTTGCTTCTTCACACAATCCAACATCATCAGCGTGAAAAATTAAAACTTTTTTACCCACGGGATAACCAAGTTTTTCAGCCCAATTATTTCCTACCAATTGTTGAGCATTTAATGGCTGTTCATCTGAACATGAGATCATAGAAAAAAATATTGTAATCATAAAAATAATCAAACTTTCTAATCGAATATTGTAATTAAAATTACTATTCATTTTATTCCAAAAATATGTAAAAATTAAATTATTTTTTTATTTATAGGATCCCACTCAACCTTTCTGTTTTCAACATAAGATTTGTGAACCATCAATACTGAAACTGTATCAATAAAAGCTTTTTCAATATCGCAGCCGGTTTTTCCTCCGTTACGAATTACATCAATCCATTCCTTAAAATGCAAATGAGTTGTATCAATATTTTTTCCGTCAACATTTGTATTTATTAATCCTCGTTCAGCATAATACTTTTCCGTGGCAGAAGTTATTCCATCAATTTTTTGTTTTGATGTTTCCGGATAAGAATAAAATGGTTTTGCGGGATCAATAATTCCATTATTTAATTTATCTCTAAATTGTGTTGAATCTGAATTTGCAATTAATTGCAAATTTCCCCCAACTTCCATACTTGCATCATGTCCCATAAAAACTCTTCCGCGT
>JBGSKB010000347.1:0-1929 GCA_041741395.1 Melioribacteraceae bacterium | reverse complement strand
CAATTTGGCAAACTAGTTTAGTTGCACTTCCAATGTATATTATATTTCACGAGTTTTTGGCAGCTTTTATCGCATTTATAATTGGTTTGGTCTTAACTTTAATACTTAAAAGAACTTGGTATGATAAACTTTCAAAAATGGATTTTTAGGTAAAAGTTTACATTCTAATTTTATTATGGAAAATTTAAATGACTAAGAAAGAATTTGAAACTAAAATTGAATTTCTATTAAATTCTTATAATTCATTAATTTCAATAAAAAATAAAAAACTTTCAAACGGTAATGGAATTTTTGATCGATATAAAAATCCCATTTTAACTGCTCAACACGTTCCACCTTTTTGGAAATACGATTTAAATTATAAAACAAATCCATTTTTGATGGAAAGAATAGGAGTTAATGCTACGTTTAACTCCGGTGCAATTTTATATAAAAATAAAATTCTTTTAGCTGTTAGAGTTGAAGGAAATGATCGTAAATCATTTTTTGCAATTGCTGAATCAAAGAATGGACTTGATAATTTTAAATTTTGGGATTATCCGATAGAGTTACCGGAAACCGAAGATCCGGATATTAATGTTTATGATATGAGATTAGTTAAACATGAAGATGGATGGATTTATGGATTATTCTGCACTGAAAGGAAAGATAAAAATGCTCCAGCTTCTGATACTTCAAGTGCTTTTGCACAATGCGGAATTGTAAGAACAAAAGATTTTAAAAAATGGGAAAGATTACCAGATTTGAAAACCAAATCGCCGCAGCAGAGAAATGTAGTTCTTCATCCGGAATTTGTGGAAAATAAGTTCGCATTTTATACAAGACCGCAAGATGGATTTATTGAAGCTGGATTGGGTGGTGGTATTGGCTGGGGTTTATGTAATAATATTGAAAATCCAATTTTAAGAAGTGAAGTAATTGTTGATGATAGACAATATCACACAATTAAGGAAGTAAAAAACGGATTGGGTCCTGCACCAATTAAAACAAAAAAAGGGTGGCTGCAACTTGCTCATGGAGTTAGAAATACTGCTGCGGGTTTGCGTTATGTGCTATATTTATTTTTAACTGATCTTAAAAATCCGGAAAAAATTATTGCTTCTCCGGGCGGATATTTTTTAGCGCCGGAAAAAGATGAAAGAGTTGGGGATGTTTCTAATGTAGTTTTCAGCAATGGCTGGGTTATAAAAGAAAATGGTGAAGTATTTATTTATTATGCTTCTTCAGATACAAGAATGCACGTTGCAACTTCAACAGTTGATAAATTATTAGATTATGTTTTAAATACTCCCAAAGATGAATTGAGAAGTTTTACTTCGTTGCAACAGAGAATTAAACTCATTGACAAAAACCTAAAATTGATGAAAAGGAAAAAATAAAATCAATCATTTTGTTTGAAAAAATTATTACAATTTCTTGACAACTTTTTTCCAATGATTAATAAAATTATTTGTTTCAATTTTTTTTCTTTTAAATCCTTCACTTATATTATTTAATGAATATTTATTATCCGCTAAAATTGAAATACAGTTCATTAAAGATCGCCCATTATGGTATGTCCCTTTCCAAATTTTTCCTTTTGGTTCAGTTTTATTAAAAGGTTCTCTATCAATTCCTCCCCAATACCAATCGCCGTTTTCATGATCAATCAAATAATTTTTTACATATTCCCATTCTTTGAAAAATATTTCTAAATATTTTTTTTCTTGCGGAAAAATCTGTGACATAATTAGATATATATTTAAAGCTTCAGCTTGAGCCCACCAAGTTTTAGTATTTTTTATAATCTTACATTTGCCGTCATTTTCAAAATAATAACCTTCATCATAAATCGCAATATTTAATTTTCGCTGCTGATAAGGTTTTGTTTTAGACAGATCTGCAAACAATTGTAGATTTGTAGCTTGATCCAATTCTTTATCGCACAAC
>JBGSKB010000346.1:0-1788 GCA_041741395.1 Melioribacteraceae bacterium | reverse complement strand
TGATAAAAATTATGCTGCTCAAGCTGCGCAAAATGTATTTATGGAAATTGATAATTTGGAAAATAAATTCAGTCGATTTAGAACAAATACCGACATTTCAAAAATTAATAATTCAAAAGTTGGAGAAGAAATAAAATTAAGTTTTGAAACTTTTGAGTGTATTTGGATTGCAAAAAAAATTTATGAATTAAGTAATGGCTTGTTTGATATAACAACCGGGAATGTAATCGATCGTTGGAAAAATAAACTACAAAATAAAGAATTTTCGTCAAGTGAATTTTCTAGCTACGGAATTAATAATTTCATTTTAGATGAATCTAACTTTTCGATAAAAATCTTAAATAAGAATATCAGTTTTGATTTAGGCGGAATTGGGAAAGGTTACGCAGTTGATTTAGCTGCAAAACTTCTAAGTGAATGGGATATTGAAAATGCTTTGATTCATGGTGGTGGAAGTTCAGTAAAAACAATTGGAAGGAGTAATAATCTTAATGGATGGTTAATTTCAATTAGCAATCCGAATAATAATACCCAAACAATTGCAGAAATATTATTGCAAAATTCTTCTTTAAGTGGTTCCGGAAAACAAAAAAACAATCATATAATAAATCCAAAAACTTTTAATCCAAATACAGAAAGAACTGCGGCTTGGGTAATGACAGAATCCGCAGCTATTTCTGATGCGATGTCAACTGCGTTTATGCTGATGTCTGAAAATGAAATTTCTGAAGTTTGCAGCAATGATGATTTTATTAGTGGAATGCTAATTTTGAAGGATACTTCTGAACTAACAAAAAATGATATTTTTATTTCAAATAATTTTTCTGCTGATAAATTTTTTATATAAAAAAATAAAATCAGAAATAATTTTTTTTGAACTTTTACCAATACTTAAACGACTATCTCTATCGCATGACCATATAACCGGAAATTCAAGTATTCTAAAATTTTCTTTTTGCGCTAAAAGTATTAATTCAATCTCAAATAAAAATCCCTTTGTAATTAATTTTGGAAATAAATTTCTTGCTACATCGCCATTATAAACTTTAAATCCACATTGAGTATCCGTTAAATTTTTCGGAATTTTCAAAAAATATTTTACCGCAAAACCAAATAATCTGGAAATAATTTTTCTATCAAAGTCTTGTGCATTTACTATTTTTGATTCCTTCATTTTTCTTGATCCGTTTGCAATTTCGCATTTATCATTTTTTATCAATTCAATTCCAACCAATGCATTTTCAAAAGGAACGGTTAAACCGGCATCCGCATAGATGATAATATTCCCTTTTGAACTTTTTATTCCCTCAACAATTGCTCCGCCTTTTCCAACATTGTGAGAAAGTTTTATAACATTTACATAATTGTTTGAATTTGATTTATAGTGATTAGCAATTTGAAAAGTATTATCAGAACTTCCATCATCTACAATAATAATTTCACCGGTAAAATTTTGGTTTGATAAAAATTTATCCGCAGCCAAAATATCATGAGATATTTTTTCACTTTCATTATTTGCCGGGATTATAATTGAAATATCCATTTCAAGAATCTTTATAGTTTTTATAAACAATAAATAAAAAAGCTATTTAACCAATTTTAGATTTGATTAAATAGCTCCACTTAAAAACAAAATTAAATTTTATTTTATTTATCATCAAAAGCAGCATCAAATTTTATATTTGATGGTTTGAAATCAATTTTTCTAACAAATTCACACGCTTCTTTAACGCCATGCTCACGTTCCATTCCACTGTCTTCCCATTCGACAGATAAAGGTCCCGTGTA
>JBGSKB010000345.1:0-1791 GCA_041741395.1 Melioribacteraceae bacterium | reverse complement strand
TTTATACCAAGCATAAAAAGAATAGCTCCACCCACTAATTTAATCCAAATTCGTTGACTGTCAAGTAGATCTGAAATAATGGTAAGTCCAAATGCAGCAACGCAACCATATAGCAGATCCGCGGTTGCAGCTCCAAGACCAATTATTAATCCGCGTAATCTTCCTTCTGTAAGTGTTTTATGGATACACATTATTCCAATAGGCCCAATTGGAACTGCCATAACAAAACCAATAAATATTCCATTAAGTAATAAAAATTGATGCATTATAAAGTTATTTAAAGGATTTTGGGTTAATTGCTATATAAAATTATATCTACTATTTATTTATTGCCATAATAGCCTACTAAAATCTTTTACTAAATTATCTCTAAATAAAATTAATAATTTAGAAATGTTATTTTTTTCAACTAACTTAATACTACAACTATCGATCCTATATTCCATGGGTACATTAGTAGTTGTTGCTATAGATTCAGTAGGTTAATTATCATTTATTTAACTTATGGTGTTTCTAATTATCACCGAAAGAAATATTTGATGAATTTTGTTTTAACATATTCCTCAACTTAAAAACCTTTAAGTGAATTTAAAGCGACTTCGTGTACTTCCGTTTTCGCGACACTATTTTTTAAGTTGAAGAATTAATTAGTAATAATATTTTATGAACATTCAATCATTGAATATGAATCGTTCCAATTCCGTCAATTAGTCCAAAGGTACTCAATAACCAAAGAACCACCATAATGACTACTACCGCATTCAATATTTTTTTAATAGTAGATTGCATTGGAATGTAGCTATTGATTAGCCATAAGCCTACTCCAACCACAACCAAGACGAGCACTAATGATATCAATGACATAATCTTTCTCCTTACATAATTTGATGATGTACAAGGTATTTGTCAATATAAGATTTAGTAAAATATTTTTCAAAGTTCCGAAACTAATTCTGTATGCAATTTTATTTTTCTAATAATAATCAAATAACACTTAATATTTTTTCGTGAATATATCATTTAAGGCCTTTTCAACAATATCCACATCACGTTTAACTTCTAGTTTGAATTCTTCCCATTTGTCTTTACCATCATATTTATATTCACTTATTTTTTTCTTCAATTCGATATTTTTTTGTTCTAACTCTACAATTTCTTTTTCATATTTTAATTTGAATTTTTCGTTCGCAGTTAGTATTTCTGATTTTAGCTCAATAATACTTTTTTCATTAGCTGTTATTTTAGCATCAATATTGTTCTTAAATATTTGCCATTCTTTCTCGTACTCAATACGGGCGGCTTCCAATTCTTGATTTGCTTTTTCTACATTTGCTTTTGCATCATCCACTTTTTCTTCTCGATCCATATTGCAACCCACAAATTGAAATCCTACAAATAATACAATTATTGCAAAGTTGATTAAATTATTTTTCATATTACTCCTTATAATTTTTTATTTATTTTAAATTTCTATTTCTTTGAGTTTCTTAATTTTTTAATATCATAATCAACTAAATTTTAGAAATTATTTTTCGTAATTCTTCTTTAGTTTTACCAAGCTTTACCTGCAATTTCCCAAGTAGTTCTTCTTCCTTTCCTTTTGCATAAAGTAAATCATCATCAGTTAGATTTGCAAATTGTTGTTTTAGTTTACCGGTTACTTCATTCCAATTACCTTTAATATTCAGCTTATTCATTTTTTTACTCCTTAATAATTATATTGGATAAATTTTGTATTTACTTTTTCTATAGTTATATGATATATAGTAATTTTGTTTTGTTCAATAAGGC
>JBGSKB010000344.1:0-4269 GCA_041741395.1 Melioribacteraceae bacterium | reverse complement strand
CCAATTTACAACAATTCAAATTTTGAAGTTACTTGGGAAGCCATAAAAATTTTTGTTTGAAAGATTCAAATTTCTTACTCAACCAGCTTTTTTCCTTTTGAGATAAAAATTCAAAAATTATTTCTGAAAATTTTGCTGCGCGCAAATATCCATATGCTTTGTGGGGATTTCTTTGACCACAAATTTCGTAATCATTTGTAATGAAATAATTTGTTGGAACAACGCCCAAGGAATTTGCATCATAAAATTCTGAATAATTTGAATTATGCGCAATTTTATCTTCCGGATCGGCAAAATTTATCCATTCCTTTACGCTTTCCGGAGTTTTAGGATGTCCGGTAATATTCAACTCAGATTTAATTTTTTCTAAAATAATAGGTAACCCAAGCGGCGAGCCAACAGTGAGAAGTTTTTCAATTTTAAATTTTGGGAAAAACTTTGTCAAAATATCATAAATTATAATTGAACCCATTGAATGAGTAATTAATAGAATTTCTTTATTTTCGTGTTTTTTTAACCGAGACAAAATTCTATAAATTATAATATTTCTATAATCTTTATATTCAGCTTTGTTTGAATAATAAATTCCTAATTCTTTAAAATATTTATTAGAAATAAATTCGGAAATTAATTCATGGTTTTTAATAAAATCCGGATCGTAAAATATTTTATCAAATTGGTTGTATAAAAATTGATCAACAAGAGATTTTAACTCAACTTTTTTGGGAATGAAATTTTTATCACTTGGAATATATTTTTCCGATACAAAAAATTTACTAGTTTGAGCTTTTTCAATTTCGTCAAGAGGTTTTTCGTTTAAAATATCAGCCCAATAAATTAAATCAAATTCATATTCTAAATTTGATTTTCCAATATTTTTCAATCCTTCATCAATAGATTCTTTCCACCATTTTGATAAAATTTCCTTTCTTGGTTTGTTTCCAAGTCCGTGAATACCAATTATAACTTTTGACATGTTATGTAAATAGCTTAAGGAATATGATTAAAAAAGATAAACATATAGAATTATCTGTTTTAATAATATACCGAAAAGAGCGGTTCAAATAATCAGTAAAATAGAATTTCGATTTATTTCTTTATGATATGAAATATGCCAACTAAATTGAACGATATTCTAAATGAAAATTATTTTTTATACTTTAAAATTGTTCTTACCAACTTTTCTGCGCCGTGAGTCAAAACGTCAAAAGTAGGAATTTCATAAAGTTTTGTATAATCACCACAAACTTTATCAATTTCCTTTGCACTCAAATTTTCATGATTAATTGTAATTGCAACAATTTGTTTTCCGGAAACAACTTCAATTGCTTTCATTTGTTTTGAAAGCGGATGAATGGAATAATCGGGAAATCCAATATACTCTTTTCTTGTTGGAGAATGTTGAAGAACAATTACATCCGGTCTTGCGCAAGTTAATATTTCAAAACCGGAAGGATTTGCCGGATTTAGTAAACCGCCTTGTCCTTCTATAACTAAAAAATTAGGTTTTTCCTTTTTCCACGCAGAATGGATAACATGCTCAAGCTCGCCGTTTACAAAATTATTTACAATAGAATCAAGAACAATTCCATATTTTGCACCTTGCATCCAAGCAGTTTGTCCCGTGCCAATAAACTCAGCTTTATAACCGGCAGCTCGCAAAGCATGAACCAAAAGCCAAGCCGTAGTTCTTTTTCCTACAGTTGAATCAGTTCCCAAAACTGCAATTATAAAGGAATCAACATCTTCAATTTTTCCGGAAAAAGAATGAAGTTCACTTCTTGGCGCTGGTTTTCTAATATCTCTAATTACAACTTCATTTTGAGTTGCCAATGATTTTAATTCTTTATCGTCAGACAAAAATTCATTCAACCCGGAATCAATATTTAATCCTTTTTTAATTGCACTTTTTACGGTATCTTTTGTAGAATCATCAAGTTTGCCGTCTTTTGGATTTGTTCCTATAATTAAATGTGTTGGTTTTAAATTTGAATTCAAAGCAGCAGAATGTGCTTCTTTAAAATTTGCAAAAATTGGAATATTGTTTTCTTTATTATTTAGCACAAAACCGGAATCTTGTCCCGCAAAATTAGAATCAATTACGGAAAGAATTTTGTACCTTTCTGTATAACGAGCAAGACCATTAGCGGTCTTTCCGCTTGTTGTGTTGAATACTCCTTCAGAGTAAATTATTGCATTACCTTCGGGTAATAAACTCATTGTTTCCTCCCTAAAAACTTTAAGTTTGTATAAGAAGATAAAATTTTGTTAAAACAACTTTTATCAAAACGCCAAAATGGAGGCAGTAAATTTATATGAAATATTTTTGATTAAAGAAGAAAAATATTAGTGGATTATAAATTTTTGTTAGAAATGACACTTTTCATCCACGAAGCTCTGTTTGTTGTAATTCCATCAACCCCAAAAGAAATCAACTTTTTTACTTTTAATTATCAGAAAAAAATTTTGCAACTTTGAATCTGAGAAAAACAACATCTCCAAGTTTTAGGTTCAATTTATTAAATAAATCTCTACTTATTTCAGCATCAATTAAAATCTCGGAAATATTTTCTTTCAATTCCAACTTAACAACAGATCCGTAAATGTAAACGTATTTTATTTGTGCTTCTGTTTCAAAACCGTTTCCTTTTTGTGTATCAATTTCGATTTCATGTGGTCGAACATAAGCGGTTTTTAAATTAACACTTTTCGTTTCTTTTTTAATTGTCGGGGAAAAATAATTTTCGGATAATTTATTCTCAAATTGTTTTCCATTCAAAACATTTACATTTCCCAAAAATTTATATACAAATGGTGAATTAGGGTTATCATAAACTTCTAACGGAGCACCCATTTGTATAATTTTTCCATCATTAATTACAACGATTCTATCAGCTAGTTCAAGAGCTTCTTCCTGATCATGAGTTACAAAAATGCTTGTCATATTAATTTCCTCGTGCAAATGTCTTAACCATCTTCGCAATTCCTTTCTAACTTTTGCATCAAGCGCTCCGAAAGGTTCATCTAATAACATTACTTCCGGTTCAATAGCCAATGCTCTTGCCAATGCTACTCTCTGTCTTTGTCCACCTGAAAGTTGATTTGGATATCTATTTGAAGCCCAATCAAGTTGAATTAACTTTAAAAATGAATGAACTTTTTCATGAATAATTGAATTGCTTATTCTTTTTTTTGCGGGCATAGCCTTTAATCCAAAAGCAACATTTTCAAATACATTCATATGTTTAAATAACGCATAATGTTGAAAAACAAATCCCACATTTCCGTTTTTATTCATTCCATTTTCTTTATCAACATGAAGAAGAATTTCACCTTGATCTGGTCTTTCTAGTCCGGCTACAATTCTTAATAAAGTTGTTTTACCACAACCGGATGGACCAAGCAGAGCAAGTAATTCACCTTTTTGAATGGTTAGATTAATATTATCAAGTGCTTTAAATTTTCCAAAATTTTTTGAAATATTTTTAATTTCAATTTTCATGATGTACCTTCATAAGAAATATTATTTGATTTTCTTTTTCTTTCCATTTTCCATTCAAGAAAACTTTTAATAATTAATGTCAGTAAAGCCAAAAAAGTTAATAATGATGAAACAGCAAAAGCAGCCGTAAAGTTATATTCATTGTAAAGAATCTCTATGTGTAAAGGCATAGTGTTTGTTAATCCTCTTATATGACCCGAAACTACCGACACAGCACCAAACTCTCCTATAGCGCGGGCGTTACATAATATTATTCCATACATCAAACTCCATTTAATATTAGGAAGAGTGATTTTGAAAAAGATTTTAAAACCTTTTGCACCTAATAACAATGCCGCTTCTTCCTCTTCTTTTCCTAATTCAATCATTTGAGGAATTAGTTCGCGTGCAATATATGGAAAAGTTACAAACAAGGTGGCAATCACAATACCAGGAGCGGCAAATATAAGGTCTATCCCATTTTCAGAAAGAAATCCCCCAATTAAACTTTGCGAACCTAATAAAAGAACAAACATCATTCCGGAAATAACCGGGGAAATTGTAAACGGAATATCAAGCATGGTTAGTAGTATATTTTTTCCTTTGAAAGTATATCTTGTAACAGCCCACGCAGCTGAAATTCCGAATATAGTATTAAGTAAAACCGATACAGAAGATGCAATTAATGAAAGTTTTATTGTATTTAAGGTTTCTATTTCATTTATAGAAGAAAAGTAAAACTTAATTCCGCTTGAGAAAGCTTCATGAAATACGGTGAATAATGGTAA
>JBGSKB010000343.1:0-2407 GCA_041741395.1 Melioribacteraceae bacterium | reverse complement strand
CAAACGTATTTAAACTTTTTCGTTAAATTCCGTATTCTTTAATTTTTCTGTAAAGAGTTCTTTCGCTAATTCCCAATAAATTTGCAGCTTTCCGTTTGCTTTCTTTTGTAAATGATAGGGCTTTCTTAATTGCATCTTTTTCAAGTTTTGTAATTGGAATAATTTCATCCAAATCGTAATTTGCTTCTTCTGATTTTTGTGGAATATTACTTCTGTAAGCGAAGTTTTTCAATTCATTCAAATCTTTTTTAATTTCTATTAAAGCTCCCAAAATCATTTCTCTATCCAAAGATTCACTAGATCTTTGCAAATGTATTGGCAAATTTTTTGTTTCTTCTTCAATTCTAGGTTTTGAAAGCAAATTTACAAAAGAATCTTCTGATAAAATTCCGGTCTTATTCAAAGCTGCAGCAGTTTCAATAACATTTTTAAGTTCTCTTATATTTCCAGGCCAAAAATAATTATTTAATAATTCATATGATTCATTTGTTATGCGTGGGGATTCAATTTTGTGATGTTCAGCATAATTTTTCAGAAAATAATTCAGCAGTAAAATTACATCTTCTTTTCGTTCACGTAACGGCGGAATGTAAAGAGTTACGGCTTTTAATCTAAAGTACAAATCTTTTCTAAATCTTTTTGAATCAACTTCAGTCTGCAAATCTTTATTAGTTGCGGCAATAATTCTTACATCAACCTTTTTTGTTGTTTCGCTTCCTAAAGGTAAAAATTCACCGGTTTCCAAAACTCGTAGCAATTTTACTTGTGTTGTTAAAGGCATTTCCGCAATTTCATCAAGAAAAAGTGTTCCGTTATCTGCCATTTCAAAATAACCTTTTCGCGCATCTATTGCTCCGGTAAAGGAACCTTTTTTGTGTCCGAATAACTCACTTTCTAAAATTCCTTCCGGAATTGCACCGCAGTTTACGCTAATTAATTGCTTGTTAAATCTTTTGCTAGTATTATGGATTTCTTGTGCAAATATATCTTTCCCAACGCCACTTTCACCATAAATTAAGACGGAAATATCAGATTGTGCAACTTGATGTGCAATATCAATTAAATCTTTAATTTGTTTGGATTTACCAATTATTTCCATTTTATAATTTTTTTTGTGTGACATAATGACAAATTTATACGACAAAAATATTCAATTACCAATTAAAATTCAATAAACAGTAATTTGAAAAAATCAGAAATACATTTCCATGGGAATCTTAAAATACTTTTTAGATACGATCTTTTTAAAAGATGCAATTTTTAAACTATAAATTTACCTTTAACCCATCTTCAGCAATTTTAATTTTTTTCTGCAGATTTTTTGGAAGTGAAGAATGCCAATTTTGAATTTTTATTTCGTCATCAAAATTAATATGTGTAAGAATAACTTTTTTTGGATTTTGAGAAATTACAAAATTCTCAATTTTTTTTAATTCAATATGAGTTGTTTCGGTTATAAAAATATCAGAATTGAAATTCTTGAAAATGTATAAATCTTCATTTTTACCAATATCAGAAGTGTAAATAATTTTTTTATCATTTATATCAAACAGAAAACTGACCGAAATAAATTCTAAATCCGGAATTCTTAATTTGTATTTATTTATGATATGAGAATTTTGTTTTGCAAGAAAACTGAAATTAGTTTCAAGTTTTAATGATTTATTAAATTCGAATTCAATCAAGTTAATTTCAAATTCATATTTATCAATAAATAAAAAACTTGCACGAAGAAATTTTATTAAAATTTTTAATAAACCTTTTGGAACGTAAATATTTATTGATTCTTTTCTTTTCGAAATTATCATTTGAGTTAAAAGTGAAGGCAAGCCGGCGAGATGATCTGCATGAAAATGAGAAATTATTATTTTATTAATTTCATTTGGAAAAATTTTTTGCTGAAGCAAGGATTTGGAAATTCCGTCACCGCAATCAATTAAAATTTTTGCCGTATTTGAATCAAATAAAATTGAGGAATGATTTCTGATTAAGTTGGTTTGTCCGGAACTTGTTCCGATGAATTTTAATTTCATTTATACAAAAAACTACTCTTTTGCAAAAATATAAAAATCTGCATACGAAGTTCTTTCTCCATCTCCGTTATATGCAAATTTATTTGGAATATTTTTAATTAATTTAAAACTTTTTACATTTTCAGAAATCCAGGTTGTAAATTTTCTATGTTTTACATGCGGAGCAATATTATTATTCTCATGATCATCGTCGTTAGAGGAATAAACAATAACAAATTTGGTTGATGAATTAAATAATTTATTCATATAATTAAAATAAATTTCGTCTTCAACTAAATGGTAAATTACGTCTAAACTTAAAGTCAATTCAGCTTTTTCATCTTTATGATTATTCATTACATCAAATTTTTTTGATGGATCATTTTTATATAAAT